>DASSSM010000132.1:0-10596 GCA_035708425.1 Pseudolabrys sp. | reverse complement strand
AAGACCGAACACGGCCTCGACCGGCCACCGAATGTCGCGTCCACGCTTGTCGAGCTGAGCTGGCGCGTCGCCGACCTGAAAAGGCGCGGCGAGCTCCCGCAAATTTGGATTGACGCTACATATAACGTCGCAGATCGGCGGCAGCTTCCTCGGGCTTCCGCTTAAGGCTGAACGGGGCAACGAACCGACCCTGCTTGTCCATAAGATAGACAAGCGCGGTGTGATCCATGCTGTAGTCGCCGCTCTGCGTCGGAACCTTCTTGGCGTACACGCGATACGACTTTTCCGCCGCATCGATGGCCGGCCGGTCGCCGGTCGCGCCGCGCAGATGCGGATCGAAGCTCGACAGATAGTCTTTAATCACGGCAGGGGTGTCGCGCTCGGGATCGACCGTGATGAAAAGGGCACCGGTGCCATCCGCATCCTTGCCGAGTGCGCGTAGAACCTCGGACACGTCAAAAAGCGTGGTCGGACAAACGTCAGGGCAATGCGTATAACCAAAGAATACCAGGTGCGGCTTTCCCTTCAGGTCCGCATCCGTGATCGGATTTCCGTTCTGGTCGACGAGCTTGAACGGTCCGCCTATCCCAGAGGCGGCCGGACCGCCGCCGCCAAAGTTCCCGGTGGCGTAGAGGAACACTCCTGAGAAAATCACCAGGCCGGTCAGAAAGGCGGAAAAAATCAGGACAATCTGCGACGTTCGTGCCGTCATCGGCTCTCAACTTGCATCAGAAGCATGCGAGCCAGCCAGCACGCACCATTTCGAAGAACACGGCGGTACCGTAGTAGGCCCATAGTCCCGAAGCCGCGGCAACCAGTGCGCCGCCGACAACGGCCACCAGCAAGAGTGGCCGCGACAAAGGAGCGTTGGATACGATCGCCGGCATACCCGCCTCCACCTGGAGTTCCTTCACATAGGCTCCCCAGATACCCAAGGCAATGCAGCTTTGCGGCCGTTTTCCCCCATTAACTATCCTACTGCCTGCAAAATATCGCCGATAACGCGGCCGTCCGTAGCGACGTTGACTCCGTATGTTAAAGCCGCGATCAATGATACACTTTCGTAAATATGGATTCTTACCCCCGAATGGAGAACTTGATGCGCAACGCTTTGGCGATCGCCTTGGCGATCTCAATGTCGGCGGCTGTTGCTGCTTTCGCCCAGAACGCGCCCGCCCCGGCGCCGGCCCCAGCAGCGGCACCGCCCCCGGCCCCTGCGCCGGCGAAATCGACCTGTAACAACCCGAACGCACTCGGCGTCGCGCGCGTGGTTGAAATCGACACCACTGGCGGCCCCGGTTTCGGGTTTGAGCACTTCAAGGCCTACGACTTCCTGCGCGACAAAGAAGTCGTCCTTACTTTCGACGATGGTCCATGGCCGGGGCACACGCCGGCCGTGCTGAAAGCGCTCGCCGATCAATGCACCAAGGCAATCTTTTTTCCGATTGGAAAACACTCCGGCTGGCATCCTGAAATCATGAAGCAGGTGGCAGCTGCCGGTCATGCCGTCGGATCGCACACTTGGTCGCACAAGGATCTGTCCAAGCTGAGCCAGCAGGAAGGCATCGACGAGATCGAAAAAGGCATTGCCGCGGTAAGCATTGCTCTCGGCAACAAGCCGGTCAGCCCGTTCTTCCGTTTCCCGGCTTTACGGCATCCACCTGAATTGTTGAAGTATGCAGGCGAACGTAACCTCGGCGTTTTTTCGACCGATATGGACTCGTTCGACTTCAAGATGCGCAAGCCAGACCAGGTCGTCGCATCGGTGATGAAGAAGCTCGAGAAGCACGGCAAAGGCATCATTTTGATGCATGATTTCCAGCAGGCAACGGCGCATGCGGCGCCGGAGCTGCTAAAGAAGCTTAAGGACGGTGGCTATAAGGTCGTGCAGGTCGTCGGCAAGACGCCGGTCGAGCCGAAGAAAGAATACGTCGACATGGTGCTCAAGGAGATCGGCGGTGGCATGGAAACCGCACGGCCGATGTCCAGCGTCATCAAGGATATCAGCAACTAGCAGAACAACGCTGTTTTCAGGCCGGTCGCGCGATTGCGCGGCCGGCTTTTTTTGTCGCATACGCCAAGAACCCCTGCGCTGTGCTAACCTGGCGGTGGCAGAATTTGCCGCTTAGGGGGTCGCACATATGAATGTATTGATCGTCGCCTTCGGCGCGCTGATTACGATTTGGATCCTGGTTCTGATCGGCTCGCCCTTCTTCGGCCCAAGGGACCACTAGGCGGTCGCGTTCAGGGCACCGCCCGTCCCGAGAACGCCGTAAATATCGACGACGCCGTGGTTGCGTGGTCGTAGGCAATCCGTGTCGCGACCATAAAAAGCGTCGTCGCGAGCACCAGCTGAAGTGCTCGCTCGGGAATACGGATCGCGAAATAGCTGCCGACGAAAATGCCCGGCAGCGAGCCCGCGAGCAGCGATCCGATAATCGCCCAGTTGACCGAGCCCATCATCCAGTGTCCGAGCCCGGCAATCAGAGTCAGCGGGACTGCATGCGCGATGTCCGAGCCGACGATTCTGGCCATCGGCATTTGCGGATAAAGCAAAATGAGCGCGATGACGCCCAACGCACCGGCGCCGACTGAAGAAATCGAAACAAGACAGCCAAGTACGGCCCCAACCAGGATTGTGCTGACGGCTGTCCTGTTCGGATCGAGCTCGGCAACGCGCGCGCGATAGATGGCGACGATCGAAGCCCCGAACACAAGCACGAATGCGGTCGCAAATAGCGCCACACTGAGCACGAGTGTAATCAGGTTGCGTGCTGCATCGCCGCTGAGATTGAAATGCGACAACGCCGCGAGCGTGAGAATTGTCGCAGGGATACTCCCCGTTGCAAGCCGGCCGACCACACGCCAATCGATGCTACGGGCAAAGCCATGGACCAGGCTGCCGCCAGTCTTGGTGGCCGCAGCATAAAGCAGGTCGGTCCCGACCGCGGTCGCGGGATGGACGCCGAACAGCATGATCAGGATCGGTGTCATCAATGCGCCGCCACCGACACCGGTCATACCGACCAGGAGGCCGACGGCGAAGCCCGACAGCGAGTACAGCGGATCAATCATAGGAATGACCTCGTCGCGACAGGCCTGCAGCCGGCAATTTAAGCATGGCTAGGCTCAGCAGTCATCGTGACGAAATGGTGGAACGCCCCGCCTGCAGGGCTGTTCCGCACAATTTTCTGAAATGTGCGGCATGGCACCGCAACCAAAAAATACCTATTTAGTTCGGTAACAGGGCCTGTCCTGAGACGAGCCCGTGAATCCGCAGGATGCCGCAACGTGCCCGATATCGTCACGCTTACGATCAATCCTGCCATCGACATTTTCGTCAATGTCGACCGCGTCGAGCCGACGGGGAAAATGCGCTGTTCAGCCCCGAAACGTGACCCGGGCGGCGGCGGTATCAACGTAGCCCGTGTCGCGCATCGACTCGGCGGACGCGTGACCGCAATTTTCCCGACAGGCGGCGCTATCGGAAAGCTCCTGCACCGCCTTGTCGATCGCGAAGGCATCGACAGCATCGTGACGCCGTCGCACGTCGAGACGCGCGAGAATTTTACGGCCTATGAGGAATCGACCGGCGAGCAATATCGTTTCGTCCTGCCCGGATCGACGCTGCACCGCGCAGAATGGGAAACGGTTCTCGAGAAGCTGACGACGCTCCCGCAGCGGCCGAAATTTGTCGTCGCGAGCGGCAGCGTGCCACCCGGCGTTCCCGACGACTTCTTCGCGCGCGTCGCCCGGCACGCCAAGACATTGGGCGCTCAATGCGTCATCGATACGTCAGGACCTGCGCTGAAAGCCGCGCTCGCTGAAGGGGTTTCGCTGATCAAGCCGAACCTGGTCGAGCTCTCGGACCTCGTCGGCACCCCGCTCGGCAACGACGACATGCGGCTGCGCGCGTGCCGCAAGCTGATCGAGGACGGACGCGTCAAGATGGTCGCGCTGACACTCGGCGAGGATGGCGCGCTATTGGTGACCGCAGATCAAGCTTTTCGCTCAGTGCCGATGGCGATCGAGCCCGTCAGCACGGTTGGCGCCGGCGACAGTTTTGTCGGCGGCCTGGTCGCGGCGCTCGCATCCGGCGAGTCGTTACAGCAAGCGTTCCGGATTGCTGTCGCTGCGGCATCCGCAGCCGTGCTGTCGCCCGGCACCGAGCTCTGTCGCGAAGAAGACGTGCGGCGGCTCCTGCCTCAGGTCAAGATCAGCGAGCTTACGCGCGCACACGCCTGAACGGCGCATCTTGCGAAGATCTGGGCCTAGCGGCGCGTCTTGGTCGGCACCCGCAGCTCCTCCTGCATCGCTCCGAGCATGCCCATCCAGATGATCAGCGGAAAATAGATTAACAGCGGCATTTTTTGTATCTCGCGTTGCGGTTCAACACATAAACGCGAGAAAGCCAACGCCAGTTCCTCTGATCACGCCGCCGTGTTTTGCCCTACGCCGGATGCTTGCGCCTTCAACATGACCGTGAATGTGGTTCCATTCTCGTGTCGATGATCGGAAACGATTCCACTCTCAAATGACATAGAGGCGATCCGCCAACTTGCCGCGACCGTCATGGGTTGGGGGAAAGTGCTGCGCGAGCTCTTTTCCGCACAATTCGATCGCGGCGATGAACCCGTCGGCAACATGATCTTCACGCGCGTGCGCAATCAGAGCATCAACGGCCGCTTGCCATCTCGATTGCGGAACCCGTTTTGCGATCTCGTCGTCGGCAATGATGCGCGCATAGCGCTCGGCCAGTGAAACAAAGATCAGGATCCCGCAGCGATCGACATTTCGCGCGATGCCGCGGTTGATGAACTGCTCCATCGCGACCCGGTAAGCAATGGCGCGCCGCGCCCTGCGCGGCACAAGCGCGACCCGCACGGCCGGGATACAAAGTATCACCAGGAGAACGACAAACAGGATGACCTGCGCGGACAGGATTCGCAGGACCGGCATAGCGGTGAAAGCCACAAGCAACCAAGGCGTCACGAGCGCCACCATCGCCGCAATAAATACCGGAAAGACCGTTGCATGCGAGGATACGCGCGCGAGCACGCAAACGATCTCGCCGGAGGTCTTCTCTTCGGCCGACCGAATGGCCCTCGTGATGCGTTCGTGGTCTTCGTTCGAAATGGTCATCACCAGCTCCCGGAAGCACCGCCGCCGCCCGACGAGCCACCGCCTCCCGAAAAACCACCCCCGCCGGAATAGCCACCGCCCGAATAACTGCCCCCGGAGTAGCCGCCTCTGCTTGTGCCCGAACTGGCAAGAACATTCAGCACGACATTGAAAAACAGCCACCGAAAAGTCGGAGATACGATAAGAAGGATGAAGAACACGAACAGCGCCGCAAGCAGAATCCAGCTCGCCGGGTCGACCGGCTGCTGATAGTCGAGCCGCAGCGACGGGCGCTTCTGCCATTCCGACGCGTCGGTCGTTAGGACCGTGATGATGTCGTCGACGCCGCGTGAAATACCTTCGCTGAAGTTACCGGCCTTGAAGCGCGGCGTCATCGCATTGGATATAATCACCTTCGACAGCGCGTCGGTCAGGGTCCCTTCCAGTCCGTAGCCAACTTCGATGCGTACGCGCCGCTCGTTCGGCGCAACGAGCAGCAATACGCCATTGTTCTTCTTCTTTTCTCCGAGCGCCCACTTACGGAAGAGCTCATTGGCGTAAGGCTCGACATCCTGGCCTTCCAATGAATTTACGGTTGCAACGACGAGCTGAATTCCCGACTTCTCTTCAAGATCGGCCGACTTCTGCTCGATCGCTACCCGCGTGTCGGGTTGGATGATGTTGGCCTGGTCGACGACCCGGCCGGTGAGCGCAGGAAAATTGATGGCAAAGGCAGGCGCGATCGCAAAGAGTGCCACCATCAATGCCGCGGCCATGCGCTTTCTTCCGCCAGTGGCAGAAAAAATGCCGGCCGCGTTCATGTCGATGCCTTTACGTCGCAGCGCGCTAGAACTTTACTTGCGGCGGCTTGGCTGCATCCTCGCTTGCCGCGAACTCCGCCATCGGCTTGTTGGACCGGAAAAACGTCGAGGCCCATAGTATGCCGGGGAACGTCTTGAGCTCGGTATTGTAGGCCCGAACCGCCTCGATGTAGTCGCGGCGCGCGACCGCAATGCGGTTTTCAGTGCCTTCGAGCTGGGATTGAAGCGCGAGGAAGTTCTGGTTCGACTTGAGATCCGGGTAATTCTCGCTGATGGCGATCAGCCGGCCGAGCGCGCCGCTAAGCTGGTTTTGCGCGTCCTGAAACTGCTTGATCTTTTCGGGATCGGTCAGCTGTGAAACGTCAACCCTGACGCTGGTCGCCTTGGCGCGCGCCTCGATAACCGAGGTCAGCACTTCCCTTTCCTGCTTGGCGTAGCCTTGAACTGTAGCGACAAGGTTCGGAATAAGATCGGCCCGGCGCTGGTAATTATTTTGCACATCCGACCACTTGGCTTTGGCCTGCTCCTCCAGAGTCGGGATCGTGTTGTAGCCGCAGCCGGAAACGGTAAGTCCGAGTAATGTAACAGCAAAAAAGGTGCGAATATTTGCCGCCGATAGGATCATGACGACCTCCGGTCGAATTGCGTTTCAAACGTCCGATTATCCGAAACTAGAGTGCAAAGACGAATTGGACCAGGGTCCAACGTCCAAGCGAGCAGAACGTTGCCTCGAGGCTGGCCGGAGCGGCAGTCATTACACCTTGAAGATCTCCGCGTAGCGTTTCTTCACCGCTTCCGCCTGCGCCAGGATGCCTTCCGGATCCTCCTTCATCAACTTGATGTCGGCGAGCTTGCGAATGCCAGGCTTTTCCACGGTCTGGGAGTGCGGCGAATACTGACGGGCGAAATCGACGAGGGTCTGCTGGGCCTCGCGCGAGTGCATCCAGTTCTGAAACAGGCGCGCGGCGTTCGGATTGGGAGCGCCCTTGAAGACCGCGCTTGGACCGGTCGCAAGCGGCGTGCCCTCCTCCGGATAAACTATTTCAACTGGTTGGCCTGCCTCCTTGTAACGAATAACAAGGTAGCCAGCGCCATCCACCATGACCGCGCGTTCGCCGACCGAAATTCGCTTCGGCGTATCGGTTGCCGACTGAACCTGCATGACGTTCTGTGCCGCCAGCTTCACGAAATAGTCCCAGCCCAGATCGCGCGCGACCTCGAACGTCGAGTTCATGATCGTGCCGCTATAGGCCGGATGCGCCTTCACCAGTTTGTCCTTCCATTTCGGATCGAGCAGATCCTTGAAGCTCTTCGGTGCGTCTTCCTTCTTAACCAGGTTGGTGTTGTAGGCGATCGGAGAGATCAAAATCCGTGTCGTGACGTGCAGTCCCTCGGAATCGTAATAGCGTTTGTCGTAATACTTCACGACCTCTTCCGGCAGGTACGGCGCGAGCCAGCCGTTGCGTTGCCAGATGATGCAATGCGCCTGGTCCGAGGTGTTGACGACGTCGACGGCGTGGATGTTGGAGGAATATTCCTGAGCGATACGGGTAAAGACGCGCTCGGCGCCCGATCGCTCCACGCGCGCCGTAATGCCGGGATACTTCGCCTCGAATGCTTTGCCGAGGCGTTCCGCGAACTGCAAGTCCATCGCCGTATAAAACGAAATCTTGCCTTCCTTTTTCGCCGCCTCGACCAAGGCCGGCGTCACAGCTTCTGCCGCAGGCGCAGCCGCAACCCGCACGGCAAAGGCGCTGAGGCCAAGCGCGCCGGCACCTCTGAGCACATCGCGTTTCGTAAGCTTTTTGGTCATGGCGTCCTCCACCTTCCCTCGGCCAGTTTCTTATTCGATCGCCTCGTCGGCGCGGACCTCCCCAGCACTGCAGGGCCAAACCCGCCGGGAAACTCGCGGCGCTTCATTGTTGCCCTGCCAATGGCACCGCAGGGCATAGTATCAATCGAAATTCGGCGCTGAAATAGGCTGAACTTACGTCGTCACAATGTGGCGCAGGAACAGGTGGCTTTCGGCACAAACACCGCCGATGATGCTTGGATACGCAGCTATCGCGATCGCCGCGAGATACTCATGACCCAAGACCCGATGCGCGCCGAAACCGACGTTCTGGTGATCGGGTCCGGCGCTGCAGGCATGTATGCAGCGATTGAGGCGGCACGCAGCGGTTGTCAGGTGCTGCTCGCCGACCGCAGCTTGATCGGTCGCGGCGGCGCGACGGTGATGGCCCAGATGACCGTCGCTGTCGCGCTCGGCTCTGAAACTCCCGATCATTGGAGTCATCATTACGCCGATACACTCGCCGCCGGGCGTGGATTGTGCAACGAGCCGCTTGCGCAGCTGTTGTGCGAGGAAGGGCCCGAGTGCATCCGCGCCATGGACGAGTGGGGCGTGGGCTGGGCGCGTAAAGATGGGCGCATCGCACAGGCGATGGCTCCCGGCCACGATCGTCCGCGCTGCGTTTACGTCGACTTTCTCAACACCGGGCCCGCGGTGTCGAAGACGCTGCGAACTGTGGTGAACAAAAGCGGCGGAATCCGCAAGGCGGGCGATCTCTGCATCGTCGATCTTCTGCACAACGAAGGTGATGTGGTCGGTGCCGCAGCGCTCCACCTCGGATCGGGTGCGCCGGTGATTCTATCAGCAAAGGCCACCATCCTGGCGACTGGTGGCCTTACAAGGCTTTATCGACGCAACAGCGCGTCGGCAAACATGGGCGGCGACGGCTATGCCCTGGCGTTGCGATCGGGCGCTTCGCTCGTGGACATGGAATTCGTCCAGTTTTTTCCCATCGGCCATCTGGCACCGCGGTTGATCGGCATGGACCCGATCATGTGGGACCCGTTCCGTTACAAGCTTGGCGGACGGCTGCTGAACAACCGCATGGAGGAATTCACGCAGCGCTACGGCGTGGCCGAGGACGGCAAATACGTTATCACGCGAGATGTAGGCAGTTACGCGATTCTGAAGGAGGTCGAAGCCGGCCGCGGCTCGCCGCATGGCGGGGTCTATCTCAGTTTTCAGCACTGTCCGGAAAGTGCATTGCGCGAATCCTTCGGGCCGGTGATCGACCGTCTTGCCGCCAACGGCATCGATCTGACCAAAATGCCGGTCGAAGTGGCGCCGATCGCGCATTACCACATGGGTGGCATCGTAACCGACGCGCGGATGCAAACGGAACTGCCCGGCCTGTTCGCCGCCGGTGAGGCGGTTGGCGGCGCCAATGGCGCTAACCGGCTTTCCGGCAACGCAATCACCGAAGCGCTCGTGTTTGGGCGCCGCGCGGGTCGCAGCGCCGCCGACTATGTCAGGCGCTCGAGGGCATCGCCCGATCATGCTGACAACGCCTCCAAGACGATTGCGCTGATCGCCGCCGATGCTCCGACGCGCGACTTCAATACCGCCGAGATGCTGCAGACGCTTCAAAAAACGATGCAGGACAATGTCGGCGCGTTGCGGAGCAGGGTGAAGATCATCGCCGCTCTCGACATCATCGGCCGCGTGACCGAAGAGCTCGGAAACACTCCGCCCGGAGACGGCAATCGCTTCGACATGCGGCGGATCGAATGGTTCGACCTGCGCAACATGCTGCTGGTGGCCCGCGTGGTCGCCGAGGCTGCGCTCGCACGCACCGAAACCCGCGGGGCGCAACAGCGCGAGGACTATCCGCAATTGTCGCCGGACTGGGCGTTCAATCAGATTGCAAGGCTGCGGGGCGCGCGCATCGAATTGTCGGGCGGCCCGCGCGCCGTTGCAGTGGCGGTATCATGAGCGAAAGCGCAACGCTCAAAATATGGCGCGGCCTCGATACGAACGCCGGCCGGTGGGAAAGCTATGAGGTGCCGTTTGAGCCAGGTCAGTCGGTGCTCGACGGCCTGCGCTGGATCCGGGCCAATCGTGACCCAACGCTGGCGATCCGCTTTTCCTGCATCAATGCGAATGCCTGCAAGGAGTGCATGATCGAACTCGACGGCAAGACGGTCTACGCATGCACCGCGCGCCTTCAGCCGCGCGAGATGACGCTGGCGCCGCTCTCCAACAAAACGCTCGTTCGCGACCTGGTTACAGAAATTGCGCCGCCGGCGGAGCGTTTCGTCCTCTCAAAGCGACACTCGTAAGTGCGATTGAGCTGCGCGTCAGGCTCAAAGGCCTGAAGCCTGCCATGGCGACATCTATAGTTAACAAACCTTCTAAAATGTTCAGATCGCACGCCCGGCTTAAGCCATTCCGCTTTTAGTGCCGCAGTTCATAGTTCATCAAGCGGGAGAATTTAGAGTGGCTTTGTTCAGCCGCGTTATTGGAGAAGTTCGGTGCCGCGTTGGCTACCTCTGCCTATCCACACATTTCTCTCGAGCGTCCTGCATTATCCTACAAAAGCGGTCGCGGATGATGCTGTAGAAGGACGCATTCGCGCCGAGCAAATCAATAATATCAAGCGCTATCTGTCTTCAATGATGCTCGCCAACGCGTGCAATGCGGCGGTTCTTGTTATTGCGCTTTGGTCGTCTTCGCAGCGTCAGTGGGCCCTTGCGTGGGCATCCACGATCCTCCTGTTCACAATTTATCACGGCTTCAAAAGCCTCTACTCACCCAGCACCAAGCCGTCATATGTTTCGACTCGGGCGATCGTCCGAGCCGTTC
>DASSSM010000131.1:0-3954 GCA_035708425.1 Pseudolabrys sp. | reverse complement strand
ACGAGGAGGCCATCGAAGGCGCCGTCCACCACCGCCTTGAGCAGGGGATTGCCCTGGTCCTTGCCCCCGAATTTCATGATGCCCGCTGCCAGGGCGAACAGGGCAAAAACGCCGACTGTTCCGAGGATGGCGAGCAGCGTCAGGACATAGGCCTCCACATAGTCGCGGCCGATCACAATAAGCCCACCCGCCGCGCCAATGAGCCCCAGGGCGACCAGAAGGAGCAGAATGATAGAGGTGCCGCCCGCCGCCGTGTGGCTCTTGTCGAAAGCCTTGCGCTCGTGCCCTTCCGCACGGTCTGGCATTTGCGCTGACGGATCGTGACCTGCCATAGCCTCTGAGTGCCTTAAGGCGCCCTACCCGCGCAAGAGCCAGCCCAGGCAATTCCCCGCATTTAGATCTTAGCGCCTGAGCGATACCGCCCGACGCAGCCGCATCACATAGCCAATGACCTCGGCGACGGCCTTGTAGTGCTCTGGTGAAATCTGCTGGTCGATTTCCACGGTGGCATGCAAGGCGCGTGCAAGCGGCGGATTTTCGACGATCGGAACGGAATGCTTGCCGGCGACCTCCCTGATCTTCAGGGCCAATGCGTCCACGCCTTTTGCGACGCATACAGGCGCGTCCATCCCACGTTCGTATTCAAGGGCGACGGCGTAGTGCGTCGGGTTGGTGATGACGACTGTCGCCTTCGGAACGGCTGCCATCATGCGCCGGCGCATGCGGATCTGCCGGACTTGTTTCATCTTGCCCTTTATCGCCGGGTCGCCTTCCGTCTGCTTGAATTCTTCTTTCAACTCCCGCAGTGACATTTTCTGCCGCTCGTACCACTGCCGGTATTGGAACAGGTAGTCGGCGGCGGCGACAAAAGCGAGCATGACGACTACGGCACCGAGTATCTTCAAGGCGAGGGTCAGCGAGACCGGGATAATCGCCACGGCGTCACTGCGCGTGAGAGCTTCCAGCCGCCCCCGCTCGGGCCACATCAGCACCGTCATGACCGTGCCGACCACTGCCAGCTTGACGAGCCCCTTCGTCAAATTGGCCAGGGCCTGTTTGGAAAAGATGCGCTTGAGGCCCGCGAGCGGAGAAATCTTGGACAGCTTCGGCGCAAGGGTTTGATAGGACCACACGAGGCGATGCTGGATAACGTTGCCGCCGATCGCTGCGAGAATCAGAACCAGGAATGGAACGGCCATCGCCGCAACCATCTCGCCGCCGATCTTCTGAACCAGCCGCGGCAAGGCCGGACCGTCCACGCTGATATTGTAGGAGTTGGCAATGATGCCGCGCATCGTGGCAGTGAGATCTCTGCTCATCGGGCCGGAGAACGCCATCAGCACAAGTGTGGCACCGGCGATGACAAACCAGGTATTCACTTCCTGGCTTTTAACAACATCGCCGCGCTTGAGCGCCTCATCGAGCCGCTTTTGGGTTGGTTCTTCTGTTTTGTCGAATTCGCCGGGTTCTTCCGCCATGCAAGTCCCTCGTCAGAAACGTGGAGCAAGATCGGAAAGAACGCCGTTGAGGTAATCGACGAACGTACCCATCATCGTCCCGATCACCACCAGCAGGAGCAGCAGCCCAAGAATGATAGACAGCGGCAACCCGATGAAGAACACCTGCATCTGCGGAATGAGGCGCGACAGGATTCCGAGGCCGAGATTGAATAGCAGCCCGAAAACGAGAAATGGCGCCGAAAGCTGAATGCCGATGCGAAATGCCGTCGCAACGATCCGGGTTACATGTTGCGCTGCGTCGCCCATCAGCGGTAATTGGCCCGGCTGAAAAATCTTGTAGCTGTCGTTCATCGCCGCGATCACCAGGTGATGCAGATCGGTGGCGAAAACGAGCGCCACGCCGAGCAGCGTCAAGAAATTTCCGACCAGGAGCCCTTGCTGGTTCTGCGTTGGATCGACGGCGGTGACGAATCCAAGGCCAAGTTGCTGGGCAATGACAGAACCCGTGACCTGCAGGGCGGAAATCGCAAGTCTTGCCGTAAGCCCCAGCACAACGCCGATGACGATCTCCTGGAAAAGGAGCACCAGTACAGGTCCGATCGCGTTGAGATCGACTGTGTATGCCTTCTGGTGCGCGGGCAATATGATCGCGGTAAGCACCAGAGCGATGCCTAGCCGCACCCGCGACGGCATTGTCTGCTCGCCGACCCCCGGCAGCAGCATCACCATTGCGCCAACGCGCGCAAAGGCGAGCAGAAACGCTGCGGCAAGGGCCGGTAAGAATGAGATGTCAATCCGCATCCGGCCTAACCGCTAACGATGCGGGCAGCGATCCGCAGCATCTCGGCGTGCAGCTTCTCAGCCATGAATGGCAAAGCAATCAGCAGCGACAAAAAGATGGCAAGGATCTTGGGCACAAAAGCGATGGTCATTTCCTGGATCTGCGTAAGCGCCTGCAGGAGAGAAATGGCGACGCCGACGGCCAGTCCGACCAGCATCACAGGGCTTGAAACGACGATCAGCGTCACGATTGCGTCACGGGATACGTCAAGAACTTCGGGACCGGTCATGTCATCTGCTACCTAGATCGGCATCTTCATGATGTCTTCGTAGGCCTGAATCACGCGATCGCGCACGGCGACCACGGCATCGATCGCAACCTCGGTCTCGGAAACCGCTGTGACAACGTCGACGAGATTCCCTTTCCCGCCAGCCGCGGCGCGTGTCTGGGCGTCGGATTTGCGTCCCATCTCGACGACCGAACCGATTGCATCCTTGAGCACGGATGCGAAGCTCGCGTCGCCTTTCGCCTCGGCTGGCTGCCGGATGACGGACAATGACGATGCGTCGGACGCGATACGCGCGACACTGGCATAGGCGCTTGCGGCAGCGAGCGGTGAAGCCATTGTAAAAGTGCCTTTCAGGTTTTGAGGATATCGATCGTGCGCTGGATCATGCGCCGCGTGGCGCTGATCACATTGATGTTGGCCTCGTAGGAGCGCTGAGCTTCGCGCATATCCATCATTTCAACGAGTGAATTGACGTTTGGATATTTGACATTGCCGTTGCTGTCGGCGGCGGGATGCCCCGGCTCATATTTCAATCGAAAAGCCGAGCTGTCATTTTTCACTTTGCCGAGCTCGACGACTTGAGCGTCGAGCGTCCGGTCGAGTTCGCTGCGGAACGTCGGAATTTTGCGGCGGTATGGATCGGCGCCCGGCCGCTGCGGCGTTGAGTCGGCGTTGGCAATATTTTCCGAAATGATCCGCATACGGCCGGCCTGGGCCCGCAGGCCCGATGCGGCGATGGTCAGTGTCTTGAGGAAATCCAAGGTTACCCTCCCAGCCGTGCGGCGCGCGCCTAGCGCTTGCCGAGTGCCGTCTTGATGAGATTGAGGCTGCGCGTGTAGAGCGCGGTCGCTGTTTGAAAATCCATTTGGTTGGCGGCGACCTTCATCATCTCCTCTTCGAGATTGATGGCGTTTCCGGCCGGGCGCACTTCATAGACGGGCGCGTTTTTGTTTGGGAACGGCGATTGGCTCAAACCGACGCCTTCCATATGGCTGCTGGCCGTGCGCGTGAGCGTAATTCCGGGTACGGCGGTCGGAGCGACGAGAGGCGGATCGTCGAACTTCAGCGGCGCGAGATCGCGGCCCCGAAAATTCGGCATGTCGGCGTTCGCAACATTGTCGGCGAGGACCCGCTGGCGCGCCTGCGACCAGTCGAGCCGGGTGCGCAACATGGATAGGATTGGAATATCGGTAATGCCCATGATCCCGCCTTCCGCCGCAAACGCCCCCAGCGCGTTACCGGCGCGCTAGGCAGACTTTGCCGGGTGTATGGTTAATGGGCGGTAAAAGCTGGTTGCGGTCGGGTTCGCCTGCCCGCCTGAAAGGCCGCAAATCGGAACCGACCCGCAAATTGCCACTTTATTTGTTAATCCTCTGTTAGTATTCAGGGCGGCAAATAGTGCCTAACAGAATTAACCATTCGGG
>DASSSM010000130.1:0-2214 GCA_035708425.1 Pseudolabrys sp. | reverse complement strand
GTGAGCTACGCGGCGCGGCGAGAATCGTCCGCAAGCGCCCGATAGGAAAGCGCCTCCGCGAGATGTACATGGCCGACTGAGTCGGCTACGTCCAGATCGGCGAGCGTCCGCGCGACTCGCAACACCCGATGATAACCGCGCGCGGACAATCGCATCGAATCCGCTGCGTCGCGAAGAAGCGACAAGCCAGCAGAATCGACGCGCGCAATGTCCTCCAGCGCAGACCCGCTTACCTGCGCATTCGTTCGGACGCTATCCAGGCCCATCGTTGCATAGCGTGCTGCCTGGATATCCCGCGCGCGAGCTACGCGCGCACCGACTTCACGGCTGCCTTCGGCCGGCGCCGGCAAGATCAAATCTGCGGCTGTGACGCCAGGCACTTCAACATGCAAGTCGATGCGGTCCAGCAGTGGGCCTGATAGACGGCCCTGATATTCGGCGGCGCAGCGCTCGTTTGCTCCGCGCTTGCAGAAAAAACCGGAATCGTTCGCACGTCCGCATCGGCAGGGATTCATAGCCGCCACCAGCATGAAGCGTGCCGGATATGTGATGCGATGGTTGACGCGCGCGATTGCGACTTCTCCGGTCTCGAGCGGCTGACGTAACGAGTCGAGCACCTGGCCGGAAAATTCCGGCAACTCGTCCAGAAAAAGAACGCCATTATGCGAAAGCGAAATCTCACCTGGCCGTGCTCGCAGGCCGCCTCCAACGAGCGCCGGCATTGATGCGGAATGATGCGGCGAGCGGAATGGCCGGCGGTTCGTCAGCGCACCGCCTTCGATCACGCCGGCAATCGAAGCAATCATTGAAACTTCGAGCAACTCGGCAGGTGACAGGGGAGGCAATATCGTTGGCAGCCGCGCCGCCAGCATCGATTTTCCGGCGCCGGGCGGGCCGATCATGAGCAAGTTATGACCGCCGGCGGCAGCGACCTCGAGCGCACGCTTTGCACTTTCCTGTCCCTTGATATCTGAAAGGTCGATCGATGCATTTTCGCGCTCGTGAATTTTCGGCTGTGGGCGAGCGAGTACCTGCGTGCCCTTGAAATGGTTGGCGAGCTGGATCAGCGAATGCGCGGCAATGATCTCGATTTCAGGGCTTGCCCAAGCCGCCTCGGATCCGCAGACGCCTGGGCAAATCAGGCCTTGACCGCGGCCGTTTGCGCCGATTGCTGCCGGCAACACGCCCGCAACGGGAGCGATCGAGCCATCCAGTGCAAGTTCGCCCAGCACCGTGAATCCACTCAGCGCGTCATGCGGAATGGCACCGATTGCCCCCATCAGCCCGAGCGCGATGGGAAGGTCATAGTGGCTGCCTTCCTTCGGCAGATCCGCGGGAGCGAGATTGACGGTGATGCGGCGCGCCGGCAGTGCAAGGCCAGACGCGATCAATGCAGCGCGGACGCGCTCCTTGGCTTCAGATACGGCCTTGTCCGGAAGTCCGACGATATTGAAAGCGGGCAACCCGGGTGCGACCTGCACCTGCACGTCGACGGCGCGCGCCTCGATGCCCTCGAATGCAACGGTCGCCACTCGCCGGATCATGCAACCTCGGAATTCCTGATACTCGTATAAGTAGTATCGGAAGCAGGATGCTGAAACAAGAATTCCTGATCAGTCGCGACACGGATTGATCTCAGCCGTTTGGCCGATGATGATGGTTCAAAAGAAAAATAGGAGGATCGACGATGATCAGTCGATGTTTTGCGGCCTTCGCCATGGCTGTAATCGGGGCTTCCGCATTCGCCGCGGACCTGAAGCCGTGGAAACACGTGGTGATCGAGCCGAAGGGCGATGCCGGCTTCATGCTCATGGTTGGTGCGCACGACTTTGCATCGAGGCATGGCCTCAAGCTTGAAATCGTGCCGATGAAAAACGGCGCGCTTGCGCACAAGGCACTACTGGCCGGTGAGGTCGATAGCATCGAGTCGAGCCCGGGTGCTGCAATTCTTGCGGGCGCACGCGGTGCAGACATCAAGATCATCGGGTGTGACTGGCCGGGTGTGCCACATGGACTGATGGTGAAATCAACGATCACCAAGGTCGAAGATCTCAAGGGAAAAACGATTGCGGTGGCAGCCCCAGGATCGCTGCCGAACCTCCTCATCAACGCCATTCTGGAGCAGCACAAGATGTCCGCGTCCGATGTGCGTTTTGCCAATCTCGGTGGCGACCTCGATCGATACAAGGCCGTCACGGCCGGTGTTGCCGACGC
>DASSSM010000129.1:0-3056 GCA_035708425.1 Pseudolabrys sp. | reverse complement strand
CGCGCTAACTGCATCGGGCGAAAAACCGGTCCGAAAACGCGTCAGACGCGCAACGCGCGCGAGAAATGTCTCGCTTCCGGGTCCGGCAAGCACGGCTGCATGTACCACATTTGGGCGGCTTAATGCCAAATCCAATTGGGCGCCGGTAAACGTATCGATGATGGCGATTTCACCCGGTTTGCCCCCAGTATTGCGCTGCAAAGCGGCGGCAAGCTTGCGTTTGCCATCGTCAGCCGCGTTGGCCGCGTGGATCAGGGCCAGGACGTCGTTGCGGCCGAGCGCCACCTCGACCTTGGCAAAGCCGCCGACAATTGCGCCGGCTTTGCCGGTGATCGCCAATGCGTCGAGCGCCGCGCTTTCGAGCAGCCTTTCAGTCTGCGCCGCCAGATCCCGGGGGACGTGTACCTCCCTGCGGAAGCCCCTGGTAAAAACGTTGCGCTCAGTGGCGTCCGCGATCGCAGCGCGGGTCGCAGTAACCCAGATGCCCCGGCCGGGCAATTTACGCTTGACGTCGGGGACAGCCTCTCCGGCGGGGCCCACAACAAACCGCATCAATTCGGAGATCGGCCTGACTTTGCGTGTCAGCGCACAGGTGCGCTCGGTCGCGGCGGCGACACTCGTCGCTCCACGGTCGAGTTCTCCGTCCTGCGCGATTGCTAACATCGTCGGGTCAACTCCGTCAGGCTTGGGGTTGTGCAGGCTCTTCGGCCGCCTCTTCAGCTGGAGGCGGAGCGAGCTCGGCTTCCGTGACCCAGCCAGCCTTCAGGCGGGCTTGCATGATCATGGCCTCCGCGTCCTCGCGTGAAATGCCGAGACCATCAAGAAAGCCTGGCTCGTGCTTGGTCTCGCCATCCTTGCGCTCGGTCCAGCCGGTCAGATCGTCCGTGGCGCAGCCTGCCAGATCCTCTACGGTCTTGACGCCATTTTCACCAAGCGCCACCAGCATCTTGGTGGTCACACCGGGCACATCCTTAAGCGCGTCTTCGACGCCCAACTCCTTACGCTTGTCGTCGAGTTCAGCTTCCTGCTGCGCCAGGTATTCCTTGGCGCGCTCCTGCAGCTCGCGGGCCGTATCGGCGTCAAAACCCTCGATGCCGGCGATTTCTTTCTGGTCGACAAGCGCAAGCTCTTCGATTGAGCCGAAGCCTTCCGAAGCAAGAAGCTGACCGACGACTTCGTCGAGGTTGAGCGCCTCGACGAAGATTTTGGTGCGGTTTTCGAATTCGGCCTGACGGCGTTCGGACTCTTCCTGCTCCGTGAGGATATCGATGTCCCAGCCGGTGAGTTGCGAGGCAAGGCGCACGTTTTGGCCTCGACGCCCGATCGCCAGCGACAGCTGCTGGTCCGGAACAACGACCTCGATACGCTCCTTATCTTCATCCAGCACAACCTTTGCCACTTCGGCCGGTGCAAGCGCGTTCACGACGAACGTGGCGATATCGTGCGACCACGGAATGATGTCGATCTTCTCGCCTTGCAGCTCGTTCACCACTGCCTGCACGCGCGAGCCGCGCATGCCGACGCAGGCGCCGACGGGATCGACTGAGGAATCGCGAGATATCACGGCGATTTTGGCGCGCGATCCTGGATCGCGGGCGACCGCCTTGACTTCAACGATGCCGTCATAGATTTCGGGCACCTCCTGCGCAAACAATTTGGCAGTGAATTGCGGATGCGTGCGCGACAGGAAGATCTGCGGCCCGCGCGGTTCGCGCCGAACGTCGTAAATATAGGCGCGGATTCGGTCGCCATTCCGGAAGACTTCGCGCGGGAGCATTTCGTCACGCCGCACGATCGCCTCACCCCGGCCGAGATCGACAACGACGTTGCCGTATTCGACGCGCTTGACGATGCCGTTGACGATGTCGCCGATGCGATCCTTGTATTCAGCGTACTGGCGGTCGCGCTCCGCCTCGCGCACCTTCTGGACGATAACCTGCTTGGCCGATTGTGCGGCAATGCGGCCGTATTCGAGCGGCGGCAAGGGATCCGCGATCGTGTCGCCGACCTGCGCGGCTGGATGGCGCTTACGTGCCTCGTCTAGGGTGATCTGGTTGGACGGGTTCTCGACGGCTTCCACCACCAGCATATGGCGGGTCAACCGCAGATCACCTGTCTTCGGCTCGATCTCAGCATGAACGTCGGTTTCCGCGCCGTATCGCGAGCGCGCAGCCTTGGCGATTGCATCTTCCATCGCCGTGATCACGATGCCGCGGTCGATCGCTTTCTCGCGTGCGACCGCATCGGCAATCTGCAATAGTTCGAGCCTGTTGGCGCTGACAGCCATAGCTCATTCTCCTCCTTTAGCGGCAGGCCTCTGCGGCCGATGCCGTGATTGTCTTTCTTCGCGTCGTAATTCTTTCCGCGCCGCGCGTGCGTCACGCTTGGCGAACTTTTCTCGTCGTAGCGCTTCGGTCACCAGATTATCGGTCAAAATGAGCTTGGCTTCGCTCATTTCCTCGATCGGAAGCACGACTTCTGGCGGTTCGCCTTCTGCAACGTCGTCACGGCGGATGCGCACCGCTTCGCCTTCTGTTCCGGCGAGTACGCCGCGAAAGCGCTTGCGGCCTTCGAACGGGATAGCGGTTTCAATCTTGGCGAGATGCCCGGCATAGCGCTCGAAATCGGATTTGCGCACCAGCGGACGATCGATCCCGGGAGAGGAAATCTCCAAGCGATAGGTTCGGTCGATTGGGTCCGCTACATCGAGGACCGGTGACAGTGCGCGCGACACCGTCTCGCAGTCCTCGACCGTCATCGTGCCATCGGGCCGCTCCGCCATGACCTGCACGGTGCAGCCGTCGGTACGCGATACGCGCACGCGCACCAGGCGGTAACCGAGTTGCTCAACCACGGGCTCCACGATCGCGACGACGCGCGCGGGAAGCCCCGGCTCGGTGATGAGCCGCGGTTCATCCGCTGCGGCGTTGGCCGCGAAGTTCTGCAACGTGTCGCTTGTCGGCATCTGGTAACAAAAAAGAGCGGGCCCCGCAGGACCCACTCTCAAAACCCGTTCGGTTATGAGGGTGTCAGTAACGCCTGAAATATAGCGATTT
>DASSSM010000128.1:0-6538 GCA_035708425.1 Pseudolabrys sp. | reverse complement strand
CATCAACATCAAGGTCGAGGAACTCGTCGGGGACCGGCCGTTCGATGATCTCGACAAATATATCACCCAGGACGAACTGCGCGCGCTGTCGGAAAACTACAAGCGTGTCGCCGGCTTCGCGCTCACCGACGTGAGTGGGCGATGAGCGGCGCAACGGCTCGCCCGCGCACGGTCGCGGCATGAGCAAGCAAACCCTCATCGTCGGCTGCGGCGCCATTGGCGGACTCTTTGCCGCCGCGCTTTCGTCGACGGCCAGAGTGACCGCGCTCGACACAAACGCAGAACACGTCGACGCCATCAACGCCCGCGGCATCCGCATCATTGGCAGGAGCGCGCGCACCGCCAAAATTCGGGCAACCTGCGACCCGACTTCGCTGAAAGGTGCGGCATTCGATGCCGTTATCTTCCTTATCAAGTCCAAGATGACCGCAGACGCTCTCGCCCAATTGCGGCCGATGCTCGCCGGAAATCCGATGCTGGTTACGCTCCAGAACGGGATGGGCAATGCTGAGGTTTTGCTCTCTGATCCCCGAGCTTGCGTCATCCGCGGAGTGACGATGAATGCCGGCCGTTACGTCGAACCAGGCTGCATCGAATGCCTGATCGAGGGGAAAAGCTGGCTCGGTCCGGTGCGCGGCAGTGTCGAGGATGTGCGCCCGCTCACCGATCTTCTGAACAAAGCTGGTATGGAGACAGAAGTCGTCGCCGATCCGATGAGCGCCGTCTGGTCGAAATTCGTTTTCAATTCCGTCATGAATCCGCTGGGCGCGCTGATGATGGGGGACAATGCTGCCAGGTATGACTCCACCGAGATGCGCGCCTTGATCGACGAGATGGCCGCCGAATGCACAGCCGTGGTGCGGGCACTGGGCGGCACCTTCGCGTTCCCGCCGATGGAGTTCGTTGAAAAGGTCCGCAGCGGCGAAATTCCCCTATCCAAACACGCCGGCTCGATGGCTCTGGATATCGCAAGGGGTGCGCCAACCGAGATCGATGAGTTGACCGGATTTATCGTGCGTGAAGGCGAGCGGCTGAAGGTGCCGGTGCCGAACTGCATAGCGGTCTACCGGTTGGTGAAGGGGCTTGAGCTTGCGGCCCAGAGACGTGTTACGAATCCTCGATAATTCAATACGTTAGGTACCTCTCTGGGCCATTTTCCCGCTATACTCGCCGCCACAGGATTCGGACGCGACGCCCGTTAAACAGACAGGTCCAGTCGAAATGAACGGGCATCTGGTATGGCAACCACCGCATCGCGATGGATGACAGCGACGAAGCGCTCATGGCCCGGGTCGCGCGCGGCGACGAGCGGGCATTCCAGGTGCTTGCCCGCCGTCACTTGCCGGCCATGCTCGGCCTTGCCCGGCGCATCCTCCGAAACGCAGCGGAGGCCGAAGACGTCGCACAGGAAGCGCTCATGCGCGTGTGGACCCATGCACCGCGCTGGCGACCACTTGCGTTGTTCCGCACCTGGCTCACCCGCGTGGTGGTCAATCTCTGTCTCGATCGCAAACGGCGGGCGCCGTGGGTGGAGCTGGAGGCAGCCGGCGACATTATCGACCCATCGCCGGGCGCAACCGATAAGGCTGAAACCGACGAACGGGAACGCATGGTCGCGGGCGCAATCGACAAGCTACCCGCGCGCCAGCGCAGTGCAATCATGCTCACTTACGGCGAAGGCATGAGCAATGCGGAAGTTGCCGAAATTCTCGACACGTCAGTATCCGCGGTCGAGACCTTGCTGGTGCGCGGCAAGCAGAATTTGCGCCGCGCGCTCGGAAATATGATCGATGGGGACGAAGGAAAATGAACAACGAGCAGTTCGACAAACTTATTGAAGCAGCGGTCAAGCGTCGGGTGATAGAACCTGTCGACGAGGCTGCTATCAACCGCGTGCTCAGCCGCATTGGCGGCCCGTTGCCACGACAAAAGCAGTCGCTGTGGCGTTTGCCCGGTGTGCTGCTCGACTGGCAGTTCGCGCCGGCATGGCCGCGCATGGCGGCACTGGCCTGCTGCGCGGCGCTCGGATTCTTCGTCGGAATCGCCGGGCTCGACCGTCGCTTTGACGACCCGGGAGCCGCGCCCGCCTTTGTCGGCGGTGGCGGTATCGGCTCGATTACCTTCGAGCCCGAAGCATTCACGGGAGCGCGTCCATGAGCATTGCCCATGCCCTGCCGCGCGCCGCGCACGGCTCACCGCGCTGGCTGCTGCTCGGTTCACTCGCGCTCAACCTGTTCTTCGTCGGCGTCGCTCTTGCGATGATTTTTCGGGCGCCTGCGCCCTCCTATTGGGACCCCAATGTATTCGTTCGCGTCGAGCGACTGGCGGCGACGTTGCCGCCGGCCGATGCCGATATCCTGCGCGCCCAAATCAGCGCCAATCATGCGGCGATCGATGAGGCGCAGACGAAATACCATTCGGCACGCCAGCACATTCACGAAGTCCTGCGGCAGGAGCCTTTTGACGTCGAGGCCATGCGCGCGGCTACCGCCCAGACCCGCGCCGCACGCCTGAACTTTGATCAGACGATCCAGGGCGTTTTTGCTGACATTGCAGCAAGAATCACGCCCGCAGGGCGGCAAGCCCTTGCCAATTGGCCGCCCGGACGCCGAAAGACCGCAAGCGACAAACGGTAGTAATATTGTTGCTTGACCGAGTCGCTCTTTGGCCGGGATTTGAAGGCTCTTTGGATGAATTGGGGTGAGGATACTAAGGAGGCGGGAAGGAAAGCTTGGGGACGCCCGTTTTGGATGATGCTGCAGAGTGTATGCGTAACGCTGCCACTTGGCGGCTGCCTGCTTGCCGGCGACAAGCCGCAGCCGGGGCTCAATATCCCCACCGCCTACAGCGCAGGCCCGCGTAATCCTGCAGCGGCGGAAGCAGCAATCCCACCGCTCGACTGGTGGCGCGGTTTCCGCTCGCGCGAACTGACCGAGATCATTGAAGAGGCCCGCGCCGCCAATCTCGATATCGCCGCGGCCGTCGCCCGTATCGTGCAGGCCGACGCGACTGCCCGTATTGCCGGCGCCCCGCTGCTGCCGCTCATCGATTTTAATGGCAATGGCACGCACAGCCAGCAGTCCAAGACCACCGGCAGCACAAACGTTATCAGCATTTCGCGGTCGGGCGCGAACCTCTCCATCATCGACAACAATCTGACGGCAACACTTAACGCCAGCTATGAGATCGACTTTTGGGGCAAGAACCGCTCCGCACTGCGGTCCGCCGAGGAGCTCGCGGTCGCCAAGCGCTTTGACCGGGAGGTCGTCGCGCTCACGACCGTGGTCGCAGCTGCCAACGCCTATTTCCAGGTTTTGGCTACGCAGGATCGGCTGCGCGTCGCTCAGGACAACTTGGCAAGCGCCCAGCGGGTGCTTGGGCTTATTCAGCAGCGGCTGCAGGCCGGCACTGCGTCCGCGCTCGATACCGCGCAGCAAGAAAGCCTCGTCAACACCCAGCGTGCTGCCATCCCGCCGCTAGAGCAGACGCTGCGCCAAAATCGGGTTGCGCTAGCCGTACTGATGGCTCGGTCGCCCGAAAGCGTCACGATCCGTGGCGGAAGCCTGCGCGGTATCGCCTATCCGCGCGTGACGCCGGGCCTGCCGTCCGAACTCCTCACGCAGCGCCCCGACATCCGTGAGGCCGAAGCCAACCTCGCCTCTGCGAATGCCAATGTGGAGAACGCGCGCGCGCAATTCCTCCCCAGCATCAAGCTCACCGGCGAAGGTGGATATGAGAGCGCGGTCCTCAAGCTGCTGCTGCGACCAGAATCGGTCATTTACACAGCGGCCGCCAGCCTCACCCAGCCAATTTTCCATGGCGGAGAACTACTCGGCAATCTCGACCTGCAGAAAGGAAAGCAGGACGAGCTGCTGCAGACATACCGCAAGGCGGTGATTTCCGGGTTTGCCGATGTAGAAAATGCGCTCGACGGCATTCGGCGCACAGCGGAACGTGAGCGCTTGCAGCGCGAAGTGGTCACGAGTTCACGTCGCGCCTTCGACATTTCGGAGCAGCGCCTACGCGAGGGTACGGTCGATCTCGTCACGGTGCTGCAGACACAGCAGACACTTTTCCAGGCCGAAGATGCGCTCGTGCAGGCGCGCCTGGCGCATGTGCAGGCGATCGTGAGTCTCTACCAGGCGCTTGGCGGTGGCTGGCTGCCGAAACCGGTGGAAGCCGCCAATGCACGGTGAGTTTCCCAAACAAATCCTAGCGAAGGCGCGCAGAGGCACGCGGCGGACCCTTGTGATCGGCATTGTTCTGATCGCGCTTGCCGCTGTTTTTTATTACATCTTCAGCGCTTCGGCGCCGCAGCAGCGGCGCGGCGGGCGTTTTGCCGCCGGCGAGGGACCCGTCCCCGTGCTCGTCGCCCCTGCGGCCCGTGCGGATGTGCCGGTTTATCTGGATGCGGTTGGAACCATCAGAGCTCTCAATACGGTGACGGTACGCCCGCAGGTCGACGGCAAGCTCCTCAGCGTCAACTTCAAGGAAGGCGACGACATCAAGAAGGGCGACCTGCTGGCCAAGATCGACCCTGTTATTTACCAAGCGCAACTCAATCAGGCGATCGCCAAGAAGGCACAGGACGAAGCGCAGCTCGCAAACTCGAAGATCGATCTCGATCGCTACGAAAGACTCGCCGCCACCGCCGCCATCAACAAACAGCAGGCTGATACCCAGCGTGCACTGGTGGCGCAGAACACCGCGCTGGTTCAGGCCGATCAGGCAGCGATCGACAACGCCCAGGCGATGCTTGGCTACACGACCATTACCGCGCCGATCGACGGCCGCACAGGCATTCGCATGGTGGACGAAGGCAACTACGTGCGCTCGGCCGACACCAATTCATCAATTGTGGTGATCACACAGCTGCAGCCGATCTCGGTGCTGTTCAACCTACCGCAGCAAGACCTTTCCCAGGTGAACACCGCCTTTGAAAAGAGCCCGCTCAATGTCGAGGCTCAGCGATCGGACAATGATGCGGTGATCGATCGCGGCGTGCTCAGGGTGGTCGACAATCAGGTCGACCAAACCACAGGCACCGTGAAGCTCAAGGCCGAATTTCCCAACGCCAACCTGCAGCTCTGGCCCGGGCAGTTCGTCAATATTCGCCTGCTGGTCGACACGTTGAAGCAGGTCGTGGTGATCCCGACAGGTTCGGTGCAACGTGGTCCAAACGGCACCTTCGTGTACGTCGTCAAGGATGACGATTCCGTCTCGGTGCGGCCGATTACGGTGCAGAAACAGGACGAGACGCAGACAGTGGTCAGCAAGGGTCTTGAGGCGCCCGAGCGCGTCGTGACGACCGGTTTTGTCCGCCTCACCGACGGCACCAAAGTCGCGATCGGTAGCGGCGATGCACCAGCAGCTCAGCCCGCCGGTCAGCGTCCGCAGGGGCAAGGCGGAGCACGGCGACAACGGGGCGGCGGCGCGGCAAAACCAAACACACAGCAATGAGCGTATCGTCGCCATTCATCCACCGGCCGATCGCGACCTCGCTGCTCGGTGTCGCGGTGATGTTGGGCGGCTGTCTCGGTTACTGGTGGCTGCCGGTCTCGGCGCTGCCGCAGGTCGACTTCCCGACTATCCAGGTGACGACACAACTGCCGGGCGCCAATCCCGACACGATCGCCTCGTTGGTGACTGCTCCGCTTGAGCGGCAGTTCGGTCAGATCCCGGCACTGCAGACGATGACGTCATCCAGCTCCTTCGGTATCAGCCAGGTGACGCTGCAGTTTGACCTCAACCGCGACATCGACGGTGCCGCACAGGATGTTCAATCGGCAATCAATGCAGCCGCCTCGACGCTGCCCCGCAACTTGCCCTATCCGCCGCTCTACTCGAAGGTGAACCCAGCCGATGCACCGATCATCACGCTCGCTTTGACGTCGCAGACGATCAATCAGCGCACGCTGAGTGACATGGCCGACACCATCATGGCACCGCGGTTGTCCGAGGTGACGGGCGTCGGGCGCGTTTCGGTGCAAGGCGGTATCCGGCCGGCAATACGCATTCAGGCCGATCTCTCGCGGATTGCCGCCTACGGTATCGCGCTCGATGACCTGCGCACGGCCGTTGTCGGCGCCAATGTCGCTGGCCCGAAAGGCGCGCTCGATGGCGCGCACCAGTCCTACACCATCGCGGCCAATGATCAGATCACTGCTGCCGATACCTACAAGGACATCGTCGTGGCGTTCCGCAACGGCGCGCCGGTGAAGATCAGCGACGTCGCAGACGTCGTGGACGGGCTGGAGAACACTAAAGTCGGCGCCTGGTACCGGGGCCAGCCATCGATCGTTATCGACGTGCAGCGCCAGCCCGGCGCCAATGTGATTGAAACCGTGCAGCGCGTGCGCGCCGAGCTCCCGCGCCTGCGACGCGCAATGCCGGCGGGCGCTGACCTGACGATCGTCAACGACCGGACCACCACTATTCGGGCCTCGATTCACGACGTGCAGTTCACGCTGGTACTCAGCATCGCGCTGGTTGTGCTCGTGGTTCTGATATTCCTGCGCACGATCCGCGCCACCATCAT
>DASSSM010000127.1:0-3771 GCA_035708425.1 Pseudolabrys sp. | reverse complement strand
CCGCCGGCCTTCTTGCAGGCCTCGTCGACATTGGCCTTGAGCGGGATCTTGCGGCCGCCGCGCAGGCCCTCGTCGGCGGTGACGATGCAGGTGGACTTGCAGTCCTCGATACGGCCGGCGATCGAGTCCGGCGAGAACCCGCCGAAGATGACCGAATGGATCGCGCCGATGCGCGCGCAGGCGAGGATAGAAACCGCCGCCTCTGGGATCATCGGCAAGTAGATGGTGACGCGGTCGCCTTTCTTGACGCCACGCGCCTTCAAGACGTTGGCGAAGCGGCTGACCGCGGCGTGCAGTTGCTTGTAAGTGAGTTTTCTGTCGTCCTTCGGATCGTCGCCTTCCCAGAGAATGGCCGTCTGGTCACCGCGTTTGGCCAGATGACGGTCGACGCAGTTGTAGCAGGCGTTGAGTGTGCCGTCCTCGAACCACTTGATCGAGACGTTGTGCGGGTCGTAGGTGGTGTTCTTCACCTTGCTGAAAGGCTTGATCCAGTCGACGCGCTTGGCGTGTTCGGCCCAGAAGCCGTTCGGGTCCTTGATCGAACGGTCGTACATCTCCTTGTATTTGGCGTCGCCGACAAAAGCGCGCTTCTGCCATTCAGCCGGCACGTCATAGATCTTATCGGACATCGACTTCCTCCCGCCCGCTGTTGACGCTGCGGGCTCCCGCTCGATTTATTGCTTGCATTATGCGACGGCGCCTTGATTTGCGACAAGGCGGACAAATTGCCCCTTTGGTCGCAGATTCAGGCCAGATTTCCGTCCCTCAGCGGCCAAATCCGCCCAGGATCGCCCCGATGATCAGCAACGCGCCGAGCCAGGCCACGCTGTCGATAACCGTCAGCATGGCCTTGCGGTTGGAAAACGCGTTGTTGGAGGCGGTCGTGGTGACGACAAAACCGAGCCAGCATAGCGCGCCGGATATGAGGCCGGCGCGCACCGTGAACATGTTGAGATGCACGAGGATGCCGTACAGCACCCAGGCCATGATGATTTCGGCGAGGAAGACCAGGACAAAGGGCGCCGCCAGTGCGACGGCCGATTTACTGGCCTGTTCGGCTTTGCACTGCTCGAGGGTCTTTCCCTGCGCGGCCAGCCACCACTTGCTAAGAGCGGTGTAGTAGACCCCTCCGAAAATCCATGCCGCAACAGCCGCAACGAGAATCGAGACGATATTGGCGTGGGTAAAGCTCATAGGGGCCTCCATTCGTATGCCCGGCGTCCGCGCCTTGGTGCAGGCATTATGAAAAGAGGTGGATAGCCGATACAAGCCCGGTAACGGCGAGTCAGGCCTTCAGCCCGCCCATCTTACAGACCAGTTTCCATTCAGCCTCGGACACTGGCTGCACCGACAGGCGTCCATATTTCACCAGCGCCATGGCTTTGAGCTTCGGCTCCGCCTTGATCGTCGCGAGCGTCACTGGCTTTGGCAGCGGCTTGTCCGCCACCGTGGTAACTGCCACCCATGGTTCGCCTTTGGCGGCGGTCGGATCTGGAAACGATTCCCGGGTCACCTCGCCGATGCCAACAACCTGCTTCTCGTCGCCGGTGTGGTAGAAGAAGAACTTGTCGCCTTTTTTCATCTCGCCGAGGTGCCGGCGAGCGGTAAAATTGCGCACACCGGTCCATGCCTCACCTTTTGCTCCGCGCTTGAGCTGGTCATTCCAGGAATACTCGTCCGGTTCGGTCTTCAACAGCCAGTACGCCATGTCACGATTCCGATTTGAGGGGTCTTGTCAGCAGCGATTCGATGGCCTCGTCGACGTTCATTTTTCCAGCCAGCACCGCGGCGACCGCGCCTGAAATCGGCATGTCGACATTCTTTGCGCGCGCCATTTCCATCAATGCCGGTGCGGTGAATACGCCTTCGGCCAGCTTGCCATGCGCGGCGGTGTCCGCCTTTTCGCCTTTTCCTAACGCGACGCCACAGGAGAAGTTGCGCGACTGCGGCGTCGAACATGTAAGAATGAGATCGCCGAGACCGGAAAGACCCATCATGGTTTCTGTCTTGGCGCCGTGAGCTTTGCCGAAACGTACGAGCTCGGCAAAGCCGCGCGTCGTCAGTGCGGCAGAAGCGCTGGCGCCGAGCCCGCGGCCGGTGACGATGCCGGCGGCAATCGCAAGCACGTTCTTCGTTGCGCCGCCAAGCTCGACGCCGCGCACATCGGTGGAATGGTAGGGGCGGAACGCGCCTGCGTTGATCGCATGTGCCAGTGCGGCCGCTATATTGGAATCAGCCGCAGCGATCGTGACGGCGGTCGGCAATCCGCGCGCAACGTCGGCGGCGAAGCTTGGGCCCGACAGAATCGCCGGTACGGCTTTCGGCGCATATTCGGAAATAATTTCCGTCATGAATTTATTCGTGCCGTGCTCAATGCCCTTGGCGCAGGCTACTAGGGGAATTGCACCGGACAGTAACTTTGCAAGCGCGCTCACAACGGAGCGCATCGCCTGCGCGGGCACGACCAGCAGAATCGCTTCGGCGCGTGCGGCCTCTCCCAGGTCGCGCGACACCTTGATGCGCTCGTCCAGCCTTACGCCGGGCAGGAATTGGCTTTCGCGCTTGCCCGACAAATGCTCGGCATTTTTGGCATCGAACTCCCACAGCGTGACCTCGCGTCCGGCGCGCGCGCAGGTAAGGGCCAGCGCCGTTCCCCAGGCGCCTCCGCCGAGCACTGCGATGCGTTGGAAGTTCATGTTACTGGCCCAACCACGCGCTCATTTGTATGCCGCCGTGCGGCGCCGCGCGCCCTCGGCGGCAGCGATTTCATCAAGCGGCCAGCGCGCCCGCGGTGCGACATCCAATGTGTCGGTAAGGCCGAGTGCCAGTCGCTCACAGCCGGCCCAGGCGATCATTGCACCGTTGTCGGTGCAGAGATCGAGCGGCGGCGCGACCAGGGTCGTGCCCACCTCGAACGCCAGCCGATTGAGCGCGCGGCGGATCGACTGATTGGCAGCGACACCGCCGGCCGCAACAAGTGCGGTGGGCGTGCCAAAGCGCGTGCGGAACAGCCGCAGGCCCGCGCGCAGGCGATCGAACACGACATCGACAATCGCCTGCTGAAACCCGGCGCAAAGGTCGGCGACGTCCTGATCGCTGAGCGGGGCGATCTTCTCGGCCTCCAAGCGCAACGCAGTCTTCAGACCGGACAGCGAGAAGTCGGGCTCCTTGCGGCCGTGCATCGGGCGCGGCAGTTCGAAACGTGTCGGGTCGCCGCGCAGGGCTTCCCTTTCGACTTCCGGTCCGCCCGGATAGCCAAGGCCGAGCAATTTTGCGGTCTTGTCGAAGGCCTCTCCGATGGCATCGTCCTGCGTGGTGCCCAAGCGCACATAGTCCCCGACGCCGCGCACGGCGAGGATCTGGGTGTGACCGCCTGAAGCGAGGAACAGGCAATACGGAAACGGGGTATTGTCGGTCAGCCGTGCGGTCAAAGCATGCGCTTCAAGATGATTGACGGCGATCAGCGGTTTGTTCTTCACGAGTGCAATCGCCTTCGCCGTTGTCAACCCGACGATGACCCCGCCGATCAATCCGGGACCGCCAGCAGCCGCGATCGCGTCGATGGCGTCGTAGCTGCAGTTGGCCTGCGCCATAGCCCTGGCGATGATGCCGTCGAGTGTCTCTACGTGGGCACGCGCGGCGATCTCGGGCACGACACCGCCAAATGCCGCGTGTTCGCGCACCTGCGAGAGGATCACGTTGGATAAAATCTTGCCGCGGCCATCCTCGAAACGCTCGACAACCGCCGCTGCGGTCTCGTCGCAGGTCGTT
>DASSSM010000126.1:0-3725 GCA_035708425.1 Pseudolabrys sp. | reverse complement strand
GACCCTCGTCTCCGGCCCTGGCGACGGCCCGACCGAGCAAACGCAATGCGACTTCCGCGGGCAAATCCGCAAACCGCCGCGATTCAATCGCGATCGCAGGCGCACCAGGCAATTCAACGAACAGTTCCGTGACAGCGCGCTCGACGGCCTTCTCGATCGCGACGTCCGCCCGCTTGAGCCGGTGCGCGAGCCGGGCCAACTGCGCGGCATCGAGGCCTTCCTCAGCAAGCAAATGCATCAGACCGCGTAAGCGCGCGCGCGTGAAGCGTGGATCGCGATTGGATGGATCGTCGGCATACGATATTCCGGCGGCGTGCAATGTTGCGATCAGCCGAGCCTTTGCAATCTCCAGAAGCGGACGGACGATGAAAAGCCCTTCGTGCTGGGGGACAGCGGAAATTCTTTGCATTGCCCCGAGACCGGAGAGGCCGCTGCCGCGACTCATGCGGATGAGAACGGTCTCGCTTTGGTCGTCGAGCGTGTGCGCCGTAAGAATATGTGTCGCACCCAACTTGCGGGCAGCATTGCCGAGCAACCGGTAGCGCGTCAGGCGGGCGGCTTCCTGCAGACCGGTCTTCGGCTTGCGGCCGGTCCAGCGCGATGTGCGATGCGCGATATCGAACTTGTGGGCGAGACGCGCGACAGCGGCCGCCTCCGCCTTGGATTCTTTCCGCAGCCCGTGATCGACCGTGACGGCGACGAGCTTCGGTTTCGTTTTGAGTGAATCGCGCCACTGGGCGGCCAGGACCATGAGCGCGGTGGAATCCGGCCCGCCTGAGACCGCGAGCACGAGGACGGGCAAAGACTGCAGCCCGGAAAAAAGTGATGTGACTTCCGATGCCGAGACGGCTTTCGCCTCAGCAGTGCGCACGCTTCTGTTCCTGCGCGACCCCGCGCTTCACGCCGGCAGAGGCGCGCGGGAACTTGCGCCCAACCTCGGCCAGCGTGGCGCATGCCGCCTCTTTCTGGTTCATCGCGGCCAGCGATTGACCAAGGCGCAACAGCGCATCGGGCGCCTTGCCCGATTGCTCGTATCTGGTCGAAACGTTCAGGAATGATTCCGCGGCGTCCCGATAGCGTTGCTGCTGAAACAGGCTTTCGCCGAGCCAATAATTTGCATCCGGCACGAGCTGCTCGTTCGGGTGCTTTTTCAGAAAGTCGCGAAAGGCCTGTTCGGCCAGCGAATAGTCCTTATGCAGCACGTAGCCATAGGCCATGTCATATTCGTCCTTCGGCGAAGCTGACGGCGGCAGCGTAGCAAGCTGCTGGCCGGCCGCGGCGAGCCCAACATTGCGGACCTGCGGCGGCGGCATCTGCTGAGCCGGCACCGGCGCGCCACCGGCCGACGCCACGGCGCCAGGCGGCGGGGATGGAGGTGGCGAGTCATTGTTTCCGGCCATGGTTGCAAGATCGAGCGGGGCACCGGCCGCGCGGCCACCCGGAGCGCCGATCGGACCGCTATCGCGCCCTTGCTCCGGCACGGCGATCGCAGCTTGATTGCCGAGGACGCGCGGGGCGCCCGGGGCAGTCGGATGCTGCGACGGATCGAAGACGTCGGAGCGGCGGCCAGGATTGGCGGGCGGGCCGCCAGGCGCATTGCCCGGATTCATCGGCACGGTCTGCGCAGGCGGCGGCGCGCTGCCTTTCGACCCAAGCTGCTGGAAACGATATTCGGTGTCGTCCTGCATGCGCTTGAGCTGCATCTCGAGTTGCTGGTTACGGTACTGAAGACTTTCGATCGTGCCGGTTAGCTGGCGCAGCGCGTTCTCCATGCGGTCGAGCCGGACTGTAAGGTCGCCCGGGTCAGTCTGAGCCACACGGCCAGTCGGGGCTTGTTGAGGCGGAGCCTGACGCTGCTGCCCCGCGGGCTCGCCGCGGCTGAACAGATTATCGAGAAAGTTTCCCGACGAGCCGCGTTCCTGCGCGACCGCCATCCCCGCCGGCATCAGCAAGGCGGAGGCAAAAATGGCTGCGGCGGATGCAAAGGAAAAAAGCGTGCAGGGCCGGGTGCGTGTCATCGGCAAGGTAGAAACCCGTTTGATGTTTTTTGTTGCATGTCTGGTTCCGAAAACCGTTCCCCAGGTTTCGGAAAGCTACGCTGGTCTTGTGATCGCAGCGGCTGCGTAGCATAGCACGCCGAGTACGACCAGATTGTGGCCGGTATTGCCGAAACGCCCGTAACAAGGGGATTTCCGAGCCCGTCCGCCCGACTCAGTGCCCGCCGAACACCAGCGTCTGGAACGGAAGCACCAGCGCCTGCAGCCGCAGGATCAGAGCGTGCACAAGGCCGAGCGCATCCACGACGTGAAGCGCGACGGCTTTCAGCGCCCCGGTGTCCTTGGCGACGATAATGTCGTGATTGTTGGAATAGGCATTGGCGATGCAGCTGCTGCCCGGCGTCACGCCATCGAGACCGCCTTTGTACAAAGGCTCCAGAAACGCGAGAAGCGTGCCGGGCTTGCCCACCTGCTGCGCTTCAATCAGTTGCTCGCCGCCCCGATACTGGCCGGCGGCGATGTAGTCCTGCACATCCGTCACCACCATCGGGATGACGGTGAACGGCTTTGAGATGCAGGTGACCTCGGCAATCATCCCGGCCTTCATGATCTGCGCTTCGATCTGACCGAAACCCGCCGACAGGAACTGCCGGCTCGCATCGGGGATGAGGATGCCGGCTGGACGCATCATCGGATTGACAAGGTCGCCGACACGCAGCCCGAACTGCTCGACGCGGCCATCTACGCCGGCGCGGATCACGGTTTTGTCGAGATCGACCTGTGCCTGCCCGAGGGCTGCCTCGGCGCTGGCCTTTTCCGCGGGCAGCAGCGTTGATATGCGCTCCTCGATGCCCTGTTTCGAGGCGGTTGCCGCCGTGATCGCGCCGAGCAGCCCCCGCACGCGCTCCTGCAAACGCTCGATTTCACGAAAGGGAACGTTGCCGGGGTTGCGCCGGTACAGCTCCTGCTTGGTTTCAAGCTCGTCCACGGCCTGCTGGTGCGTGCTCTTCGCCTCCACCAGCTGGCCGTCGGCCTTCGCTACGTCCGCCCGTGCGACCATCATCTGTGCATCGATTTCGGCAACCTTGCGCCGCGCCGACTCGACCGCAGCCTCCTGCTTCGAGCTGTCGAGCCGGAAAAGGGGGGCGCCTTTCTTGACCGTATCGTTGTAAGCGATATTGACCTCGGCCACGCGTCCGATGGTTTCAGGCACGATCGGAATGGTACGGTAGAAGAGCGTGACATTGCTCGTGGACGGGTGGTTGTAGAACACGGTCGTGATCAGAAGCACCGTCAGAATGAGGCAGCCCGTTATGCCCCAGCGCAGTTCGAACCACACAGAGTAGAGAGTTATTTCCTTGCCGAACCGCTTTCCCTGCGCGTAGCGGCGGTAGAGATAGTCAGGAAGAAGCGTCACCAGCGAGCAGAGAAGCATCTCAAGCATGGTCAAGCTCCTTCCTGCCGGCGACCACGCGCGGGGGCTTTCGCGGCGCGGAAGACGCGCCTTCGGCCTGGCCCGCTTCCGCCACGTGGGTCTCTCTGCCGGGATCCGGCACATCGTCGGCGCCCGCGCCAGGCTTCACCCCGGCTATTCTCTCGACCGAGCCCGCAATGCGACCAAGGAAACCGCCGAAGTCTGGAATGTCGATGAACGCCAGCAGCAGGCCCGCCACCCAGAAAATATGCATGTGCGTGAAGAGCGCTATTAGGCCGAGGATCGCCACAATC
>DASSSM010000125.1:0-4286 GCA_035708425.1 Pseudolabrys sp. | reverse complement strand
AATCGACCGCGCCCCGCAGCAGTGCGGGCGTTTCGACCGGTTGCTGCGTGGTTCCGAAGATGTAGGCGGCGATGGACACCGAGATGAAGGCGAGGCCGATCGTCAGCAGCACCTGATCCAGGTCGCTCGACCGGTAAAGCCAGCGGTATAACGTGCGTTCGAGGACGACGCTGACGATCGCGGCGGCAAGAAATGCCAAAGGCAGGGTGGCCAGGAACGGCCAGTGAAAGTCATTGACCAGAGTGATCGAAACGTAGCCGCCGAGCATCGCGAATGCGCAATGCGCGAGATTGACGAAGTTCATCAGCCCGAGCGTCACCGACAGGCCGACCGACAGCACGAACAACAACATGCCGTAGGCAATGCCATCGAACAGGACGCCGAAGACCGGAGGCAGCATGGCAGCGGTTTGGTTTTCCTGGTTGTCCGCTCATCCCCGCGCAAGCGGGATCCAGAATCAAAGTAGACGCTTCAATCATAACACTGGATTCCCGCTTGCGCGGGAATGAGCGGATACGGTGATAGACGAATGGGACGACCTGACGGTCGCCCCATTTGATCACGCCCCGTTTGACGGCCCCGTTTACTTGTGCGTCGGGTCCTTCACGTTCGGGATAGTCTCGAACTCGACATTGACGATGTCCTTGCCGACCTTCTCGACCCGGCGGATGTAGACATTCTGCACGATGTCGCGGGTCGCCGGATCGATCGAGATCGGTCCGCGCGGGCTCTCCCACTTCATTCCCTTGGCCGCCGCAATGAGGGCCGCGCCATCCGTCTTGCCGCCGGTCTTCTTGAGCGCCTCATAAATGAGATGCATGCCGTCATAGCCGCCGACCGCGAAGAAGTCGGGGTTGCGCTTGTACTCGGCATTGAAAGCCTTCACGAAGTCCGCGTTCATCTTGGACTTGTGATTGTAGTCATAGTGCCACGCGCTCAGGCGTCCAAGTGCGAGGTCGCCGAGGCTCTTGATGGCCGTCTCATCGACCGGCTCGCCGGTGCTCAGGAGCTTGATCTTCTTTGGATCCATGCCGCGTTCGGCGAACGCCTTGCCAAGAGCCGCCGGTTGTGCGCCGCCCGGGATAAACACGAAGATCGATTCCGGATTGAGATCCTTGGCGCGCTGGACGAAGGCCGAAAAGTCCGGGTTGGCGATCGGCATGCGTACCGATCCGACGATCTCGCCGCCGGCCGCCTTGAATGCGCGCTGGAATGCAGCCTCGGCGTCAAGGCCGGGGCCATAATCGGTGACCATGGTGTAGGCTTTCTTCACTCCGCCCTTCTTGACCGCCCAGGTGCCGAGCGTTTCACCGATCATCGGCAAGGTCAGCGACACGCGGACGATGTAAGGCGATTTCTCGGTAATGACCGCCGTCGCCGCATTCATGACGACCATGAATTTCTTGGCTTCGTCGGCAACGCTTGCCGCGCCGAGCGCTTCGGGCGTCAGTGCGAACCCCGCCAGGATGTCGGCCTTGTCGCGGACGACGAGCTCCTGTGCAAGGCGTTTGGCGACATCTGGATTCGGGCCGCCGGTATCCTTGCGGATGATCTCGATCTTCTTGCCGGCGACCTTGTCGCCGTGCTGCTTCATGTAGAGCTTGATGCCGTTGTCGATCTGCGCCGACGTGTCGGCAAACTGGCCGGAAAAGGCGGTGATGACACCGATCTTGATCGTTTCCTGGGCATTGACGGCGGCCGGCAACATGACCGCCGCAAGCAAGGCGGCGCCGGCAAATAGCGAGCGTTTCATTGTATCCTCCCCTAACCACTGCTTCGTATTGTTACCGCTAGAATGCCTGACCTTCCCGGCAAAGAAAAGCGCCGCGAACCTGGGTTGGCGGCGCTATTGGTTGGAAGCCTGACTATTAGCGTACAAACACTGGCTGTCAGCCCAGCGACAAAGTCGCGCGCTCGTATTGGCCGTTGCCCATCTTTCCCTCGGGGAAGATGCCGTGGGACGCAATCCACTCGAACGACTCCTCGTACACTTCCTTGGTATAGGGCTCGAACACCAGCCGCTCGCCCGGTCCCCAGCGCCGGGTGTCCATCTTGTCGTGGAAGCGGTCGGGGAATTCGTTCTTGTAATAGTGGGTATAAAGCTCGGGCCGCAGGTCGATGTCACGCTGCGCCTTGCGCAGGGCGCGGAAGAACTTGCGCAGGTCTTCCGGATCGGGATCGCCGTGGATCATGGTGCCGATCATGAAGGTACAGTCGATCACCTTCCGGAAACCGAGCTGCTCGGCAAAGTAATAAGGCCCGCCAAACAGATGCACCGCAGGGGCTTTGCCCTCGAACAGTTTTTCCATGCGTGCGAACAACATGCCGTCGGAATAGACCAGGTTTATCTGTTCCGGCTTGAGATACTGCTCAAGTGCCTGCACCGTCGAATAATGACTCCCGGACTGATAGCCGACCGAAACCGGCACGCCTGCAAGATCGGCCGGGTTTTTGATCGTGGAATCGGCGGCGACGAAAACTCCTGCCGGCGCCACCGAATAGACGTCGCTGTACATCTTGCCGTGGCCGTTGGAGGCGGCGACGTTCACGGTCCAGTGGCAGGCGCAACTGACGTTTGATTTGCGGCCTTCCTCAAAAGACTGATAGGCGCCGACCTTGTCGCCCTTGTCGTGAATCTTGCCGTCGGTCGAGCGCATCAGCTCGCGGAATTCGTAGTCGAGACCTTCCTGGCGGAAATAGTCTTTTTCCTCGGCCACCCACTCCTGCAGGCGGAAATGCGGTTCGATCAGGAATTTCGGCATTTTTCGTTCTCCCTACCGTGATACATACAACCTCGTCATTCCGGGGCGCGAGCGAAGCTCGCGAACCCGGAATCCAGAGTCAGAACGTGGTTCTGGATTCCGGTTCCGGCCCTTTGGGCCGTCCCGGAATGACGAAGGGTTTTCCAGAATCTCAGCAACATGATTGTCGGTCATCGTTATCTCGCCCGCGCTCGGCAACGCGCCGGGCGCGGATCATTTTCACGTGGTCGTCCATCAGCGCGCGGGCGCCGGCGGCGTCGCGCAGCTCGATGAGGTCGGTGAGCTTGGTGTGAATTTCGAGGATGTGGCGCGCGAGCTTCGGCGTGGCGGTGACATTGCGGCGCGGCCAGGACACGTGCTCGAGCGAAATGAGCTGCACCACGAGCACGCGGTTGTGCGAAGCCTCGGCAACCGCGAGGTGGAAGTCGCGCGACAGCCGGGTGAATGCATCGAGATCGCCGATGGACTCTTCGGCATGACGCAGCAGGGCGCGCAGTTTGGCGATATCGGCGTCGGTCGCGTTTTCGGCGGCGAGCTCGGCGCCGAGGGTCTCGATCGCGCGCTGCGCGTCCATGATCTCGGAGGCGGAGACGCCGGTGAGATCGAGCTGCACGGCGAGCGCTTCCGCGAACAGGCGCGGATTGCCCTGGGCGATGCGCGCGCCGCCGCCTTTGCCCATGCGGATCTCGACGATGCCAAGCGCCTCGAGGGTGCGCAGGGCATCGCGCGCCACGATGCGGCTTGCGTCGAAACGCGCGGCGAGATCTTTTTCGGTGCCGAGGAAATCGCCGGGCTTGAGCTTCTTGGCGAAAAGCGCGTCGCGGACCCAGGCAACGATCTGCGCCGACAGCGATGAGGAGCGGCCCGCAAACATGATGCGGGCGGTCAGCTCGCCACTCATTCTCACCGGTTGCCGAAACGCAGTTCGCGGCATGTGTCGGCCCTGTTGACCGCATCATTATGCGCCGGCCGTTAAAATAGTAAAGATACTATCTTATAGCGAAAGCCGGGCAATTTGTGGGTTGCGCCGGCCGCCCAATTTTGCTTCTTGACTATATTCCTAAGGTATGTATTCCTATCGAGATCCCGCCCCGGTGCCGAAGGGGTGTCTGATCAGCGTCTCCAGACGCGGGGCGGGGAGCGGTGGCCGGGACTATGACCTTGCATCGGAGATGCGATGCAGGGGCCCGGCGGCCCAAGCCGCACCTGGCCCAGCGTGCCCGTCCGCACGCCGGGGGCCTGTGATGGCCGGTAGGCAAGTGCTCCCGTCACAGGAGTATTGCCTCAAAGCGCCTTCGGCCTCGTTACGGTGGGATGTCATGCAGCAGGTTTTGCCCTCACATGGCAGGAACGACCACCGGGGAGGGTGCGGAGCAAGCCGATTAAACACCGCGCGCGGGACGCCTTGGGTTTGGCGGACTTGCGGCACGCTTTGCCGATCGCTCGAACCAGAGCGAAAGGTGAGGCACAAGGACTTCGACAAGCCTCGATGTCGCGAGGCGTCGAGGCCCGCGGGTCCTTTTG
>DASSSM010000124.1:0-2282 GCA_035708425.1 Pseudolabrys sp. | reverse complement strand
TCGCGCGGATTTCAGGGCCTCGGCGGGGGCGGGCTGATGGCGCTTACCCAAACGATCATCGCCGATATTGTTTCTCCACGCGAGCGCGGACGCTACCAAGGGTACATCGGCGCCGTATTTGCGACATCCTCGGTGGGCGGTCCGGTGCTCGGCGGCTTTCTGACCGAACACATCGATTGGTCGCTGATCTTCTGGATCAACCTGCCGCTCGGGCTGTGCGCATTGGGGATGACCTCGAACGTGCTGCGGCGCGTGCCTTACCAGCCACGCAAGCACAACCTCGACGTCATCGGAGCATTGCTCATGATGGCCGCGTCGATTGCGCTTCTCGTTGCGTTGACCTGGGGTGGCCGTCGCTTCGAATGGATTTCACCGCAGATCGGCGGGCTGCTGTTTGGCTCTGCCGCGCTCTGGGGTCTGTTTTCCTGGAGGCTGGTGGGGGTAAGCGAACCGTTCCTTCCGCTGTCAGTTCTCGCCAATCCGGTTGTCCGCTGTGCGACGCTCGCTGGCGCCTGCAACATGGGTACGCTTGTGGGCATGACGATCTTCGTGCCGCTGTACTTCGAAGTCGTCTTGCATCTGTCGGCAAGCGAGTCGGGCATGGCGCTGATTCCCCTGATGGGGGCTACCGTCATGTTTTCAACCATCACCGGTCGCATGATGACGCATGTCGTCCACTACAAACGGATGGCATTAGTAGGACTCTCCCTCTCGATTCTGTCGCTCGCGCCTTTGGCGATCTGGCCGACGTCGATGCCAATGGCGCTCGTGCTGCTGCTGTTGTTGCTGGTTGGATCGGGACTCGGAACTGTGTTCCCGATTTCCACCGTCTGCATGCAAAACGCAGTCTCACGTGCGCAAATGGGTGTCGCCACAGGCGCGGCGAACTTCTTCCGCGCTCTGTTTTCGGCGTTGGTCGTTGCGCTGCTTGGCGCCATCGTTCTTGGGGGTCTTGGAGGCGTGACCGGGATGTCGGTCGAAATGCTAGCCCGCACGGCATCGGCACCAGAGCTTGCCTACGCATTCCGCTTTGTATTTCTTGCCTGCGCGCTGATCTTATCTTTCGGCATGGCGTTTCTCATTTCTATGGAGGAACGACCGCTCAAGGGGCCTACGGCGCCTTCGCAATCCGCAACCGCGCCGACAGCACCGGCGACTCCCATTCCTGCGGAGTAGTGCCGTGCAAAAAACCCCGGCGCGAGGCCGGGGCTTTGTTGCGGGGGTAATCAGCCTTTAGTCGTGGGTCCAGTCGCGGCGCAGTTGTAGGCGCACGTTTGGATCGGGATCGCGGCCGACATACTGACCACCTTCGTAGACGGTGTCGGGATCGTTCGGCGAAAGTGCCGGCATGCGAAAGTCCCGCGCGCCACGAGTTGCGGAGTTCTCCGGTGCATAAGCATAGGCGCCATTAGGCGTGCCGGCTGCGAAAAATCCGCCGTGCTCCAGCGCCGGCAGATTGATGACGTTGCCGGTGCCAAAACCAGGACTGTATGATTGGGCCGATGCCGGTGAAGCGAGTACTGCGGCAAAGCCCGCGGCGATGAGCAGCTTTCTCATCTGGTATCTCCATGTGTCGTGACAGCATTATTGACGACCGGCGTTTGCTCGCCGGCACTCGCAACATGGCCACTCTCTCCTGTTCTCACTTGTTTGAAATTGCCAGTTCCGGCTGATGCGCGCGAGCCGCGCCGATTTAGCGGGCGATGCGCGAACGGAATAGCAGGTCTGAACTTCGCTATTCACGCAGGCGTGAATTTTCCGCAGCTGGCGCGCACGTCATATTCGGGTGGTCGCAGCGGAACACGAATCAACAACAATCACTTTTTTCCAACAGCGATGGAAACCTCCCGGGACGGCGATGGGACAATGCAAGTAAAGGGCCTCGCATGCCTTGTTGCTCAATCGGCGACAATCATCTTTGCCGCTCTGGCGAACCACGCATTAAAGAACCGCGACTAAAGTCGAAAGCACCGAGGCCAGCCGCGCCACTCGGCGTATTGCCGATCCACGGGCCAGTGAGCCTCGACGGCGGCGCTGGAGTTCAGCGGGTAACTGCGCGCGGTGGTCTTGCCGGTTGGCAACGCAAGAGGGTGCTTGCATTCATCGAAGAGCATCTTTCGGAAACGATCAGTCTCTCGACGTTGTCGGCAATCGCGCAATTGAGCCCTTACCATTTTGCGCGGGCCTTCAAGCAGACTTTGGGAATGCCGCCGCATCGCTTTCACATGAATCGGCGGGTCGAGCGCGCGAAAGTTCTCCTCGCAGATCGATCGGTTACGGAA
>DASSSM010000123.1:0-2631 GCA_035708425.1 Pseudolabrys sp. | reverse complement strand
TTTCAATCCATCCTCGGCAATATCCGGATGCCCGGCATATCAGGGCTGCGGCGTCAAAAATCAAGCGTTTATGGGGCAAGTAAACGACTTACGACTCGCGCGGTGTAGTCGACCATGGGGATGACCCGGGCGTAGTTAAGCCGGGTTGGCCCAATGACGCCGATGACGCCCACAATACGACCCTTGCCGTCGCGATACGGCGCGACAATGGTCGAAGACCCGGATAACGAGAAGAGCTTGTTCTCGGAACCGATAAAGATACGGACGCCGTCGGCGCGCTCGGCTCGTCCCAGCAGGTCTATCACACCCCGCTTGGTCTCGAGGGCGTCGAACAGCGATCGTACGCGCTCGAGGTCTTCAACCGCGCGTAAATCCTCCAAAAGGTTGGCGTGGCCGCGCACGATCAGTTGCCGCTCATCGTTTTCGCCGCCCGACCAACTGGCAAGACCGGTCGCAATGACCTTCTGCGTCAGTTGATCGAGTTCGGCCTGCCCTTCGGCAACTGCCTTCTCAATTTCAGCCTGAAGGTCGGCCAGCGTCTTGCCTCGGATGCGCGCATTGAGAAAGTTCGCCGCTTCAGTGAGTGAAGACGTGGGCAATCCCGGCGGGACATTGAGCACACGATTTTCGACCTGCCCGTCCTCCGCAACAAGGACAGCAAGCGCGCGCTCCGGCTCGAGTCGTACAAATTCGATGTGCTTGAGGCGGACGTTTGCTTTTGCCGTCAACACAACGCCTGCCGAACGGGTCAGGCCCGACAACATCTGCGAAGCTTCGGTGAGCACAGCCTCCATCGATTTCGCCGTGTGTGCGCCCGCCACCTGGGCTTCGATCGAGCGGCGATCCTGCTCGCTGAGGTCGCCAACCTGCATCAACGCGTCGACGAAGAACCGCAGGCCGATTTCTGTCGGCAGCCGGCCTGCAGATGTGTGCGGGGCAAAAATCAGACCAAGCTGCTCCAGGTCCGACATCACGTTGCGGACTGAGGCAGGCGACAGTGTGATCGGAAGTAACCGCGACAGGTTTCTCGAGCCGACAGGCTCACCGGTCGCCAGATAACTCTCAACAATCTGGCGAAAAATCTCGCGCGAGCGCTCATTAAGCGCCGCCAGGCTCACGTGTGTTGCACCGATCGGGATGTCGTGGGACGCCAAAAGCTCACTCCTCGAAAGCCAGCCAACAATTGACCATCGAAGCGGTCTTGTTCAAGCGGGCCGTATGGTTATGGTGAGCGGTCAATGCCTCGGGAGCAAGCCTGATGCGGCCAAGCCGTCGACAGATCGATGAGTTGCGCGCTGTTTCGCTTGAGCGCGGCGTTGTAAAATACGCTGAGGGCTCGTGTTTCGTGAAATTCGGCGACACCCACGTCCTGGTCACGGCCAGCCTAGAGGAGCGCCTGCCGCCCTGGCTCAAGGGACAGGGCCGCGGCTGGGTAACCGCCGAGTACGGCATGCTCCCGCGCGCCACCTCGGAACGCACGCGGCGCGAGGCGAGCGCCGGAAAGCAGGGTGGCCGCACCGTCGAGATTCAACGGCTCATCGGGCGCTCGCTTCGTTCGGTGGTCGATTTGCCCGCGCTGGGCGAGCGCCAGATAACGATCGATTGCGATGTTATTCAGGCTGATGGTGGCACGCGCACGGCATCGATCACCGGGGCCTGGGTCGCGCTTGCGGACTGCCTTAATTGGATGAAATCGCGTGACATGATCAAGGCCGAGGTCCTGCGCGACCATATCGCTGCTGTTTCGTGCGGCGTCTGCAGAGGAACCGCCGTGCTCGACCTCGACTATGCCGAGGACTCAGAAGCCGACACCGACGCCAATTTTGTCATGACCGGATCCGGCAACATCGTTGAAATCCAGGCCACTGCGGAGAAGATTCCGTTCAGCGAAGATCAATTCGCAGCACTCCTCGCGCTTGCTCGAATGGGCATTGCAAAATTGGTGTCACTGCAGAAATTGGCTGTTGCGTAAGCGCGACGTGCAGGAGCGTGGGCGGCGGAAAATAAAATGGCCAGACACCTGACCGATCTAGTGGTCATTGCCACCCACAATCCGGGCAAGCTCAGGGAAATGCGCGACCTGCTCGCGCCCTATGGAATCGCCACACAGTCCGCTGGCGAGCTTGGGCTTCCCGAGCCGGAAGAGACCGGAACGACATTCGCCCAGAACGCGCGCATCAAGGCGGTTGCCGCAGCCCGCGCTAGCGGAAAGCCGGCATTTGCAGACGACTCCGGACTGGTCGTCGATGCACTCGACGGTGAGCCCGGTATCCATTCCGCCAGTTGGGCTGGACCAGACAAGGATTTTCGCGCGGCCATGAATCGCATCCAGACTTTATTGATCGAGCGCGGTGCGAAGACTCCCGAACAACGGCACGCACATTTTTTTGCCGCTCTCTGCCTTGCCTGGCCCGATGGGCATGTCGAGGATTTTGAAGGTCGCGTCGACGGCGTTGCGGTATGGCCACCGCGCGGCGATAAGGGCTTCGGTTATGATCCGCTGTTCCGCCCGAATGGGTTCGACATCACTTTCGGTCAGATGAGTCCGGAGGAAAAGCACGGCTTGCCGCCACAAGGGCAAGGCCTCTCGCATCGGGCGCGCGCTTTCATGAAACTGGCGGAAACGTGCCT
>DASSSM010000122.1:0-4201 GCA_035708425.1 Pseudolabrys sp. | reverse complement strand
CTGACCGCCAATGCTTTCAGCGGATGGGCGACGGCATCGTTGACGGCCGAGGCCTCGTAGCCGGAATGCACCATGCAGTCGGCGCACTTCTCGTAATTGCCGGTGCCGTAGGCGTCCCAGTCGGTGCCGTCCATCAGCTCGCCGAATGTCTTCGCGTAGCCTTCGCCCAGCAGGTAGCACGGCTTCTGCCAGCCGAAGATGGTGCGTGTTGGATTGCCCCAGGGCGTGCAGTGGTAGCTCTGATTGCCCGCAAGAAAGTCGAGGAACATGCTGGACTGGCTGAACGACCATTTCTTGTTCTTCGGACCGCGCTTGAATACGTCGCGGAACAGCTGCTTGGTCTTGCCGCGGTTGAGGAAGTGCTGCTGGTCGGGCGCGCGCTCGTAGGCGTAGCCGGGAGAGACGGTGATGCCGTCAACGCCCAGTTCCGTCACGGTGTCGAAAAATTCCGCGACGCGATCGGCCTGCGCCGTGTTGAACAGGGTGCAGTTGATGTTGACGCGGAAGCCGCGCTCTTTCGCAGCCTTGATCGCAGCAACCGCGCGGTCGTAAACGCCCTGCTGGCACACCGAGATGTCGTGCATCTCCCTGTCGCCGTCGAGATGCACCGACCAGGTAAAGAAGGTGCTGGGCTCGTACTGCGACAGCTTCTTTTCCATCAGCAGCGCATTGGTGCAGAGATAGACGAACTTCTTGCGCGCGACGATGCCGCGCACGATTTCCGGCAACTGCTTGTGCAGCAGCGGCTCGCCGCCGGCGATCGAGACGACGGGCGCGCCGCATTCGTCGACGGCGTGCAGCGCGTCTTCAACCGACATGTTCTGGTGCAGAATGGGGTCGGGATAGTCGATCTTGCCGCAGCCGGCGCAAGCCAGGTTGCAACGGAACAACGGCTCAAGCATCAGCACCAGCGGATAGCGTTTCCGGCCGGTCAGGCGCTGACGGACGACGTAACTACCGACGAACAGTTTCTGAAGAAGTGGAATGCCCAAGATTGATATCCTTGCTTATTGATTTGCCACCGGTCACATCGAGAAGGTCGACCGGAACGCGGAATTCAATGTGCTCGTCCTGACCGGGTAGGGTAAACACCTCGACGGGGGTTATACGGCGTAAAGCGTTGATAACGTCCCGAACCATGACTTCGGGCGCTGATGCGCCTGCTGTAATACCGACCACTTCCACGTCATGCAACCACTCCGGCCTTATTTCCGCCCCGCTTGCTATCAGGTGGGTGGGAATGCCCGCTTCGACGCCGATTTCACGCAGACGGTTCGAATTGGAACTGTTCTTAGCTCCCACCACGAAGATAACGTCCACCAGCCTGGTGAGTTCGAGCAAGGCGGTTTGGCGATTCTGTGTCGCATAGCAGATATCCTGCGTGCCGGGGCCGACGACGTCCTTGAACCGTCGGAACAGCGCCGCAATGATCCCGCGCGTATCGTCGACGCTCAGCGTGGTTTGCGTCACGTAGGCAATCGGCGTGTCCTCGGGAAGAGTGAGGGCGTCGACGTCGTCTTCCGTCTGCACAAGCAAGACCGGTCCGGGAATTTGCCCCACCGTGCCTTCCACCTCGGGGTGGCCGGCATGGCCGATCAGGATCACCGTGCGTCCTTGACGCAGATAGTGGCGGCCTTGGGCATGGACCTTCGACACTAACGGGCATGTCGCGTTCAGCACGCGCAGGCCGCGCTCGGCCGCTTCCGCTTCGACCTTTTTTGCGACGCCATGCGCGCTGAAGATCGTGATGGCGTTCGGCGGCACTTCCGAAAGCTCTTCGACGAAACGGGCGCCACGCGCCTTTAGCGCATCCACGACCCATTTGTTGTGCACGATTTCGTGCCGCACGTAGACCGGCGGCCCATATTTGTCGAGCGCGCGCTCAACAATCTCAATCGCACGTACGACGCCGGCGCAGAAGCCGCGCGGCTTCGCCAGAATAACCTTCATCACGCCCCCCCGTTCGTCCGGCTATTGGCCGCTTGCCGCCGACGCCGGGCGCGATCCTCAAGGACCGCGATCTCGGATGGCTGCAATTCCGGAGCGTGCTTTGCTCCGAAGACGTCGAATACTTTCGCGACGATTCCATTCGCGTCAAGACCCGCCTTTGCGTACATGGCAGGCGGTGAATCGTGGTCGATGAACACATCGGGCAGGATCATGCTCCGCACTTTGAAATTCGTGCGGTCCAGCGCGCCGAACTCGGCCAGGAATTGCATGACGTGCGCTCCGAAGCCGCCGATCGCCCCTTCTTCGACGGTGACAAGCAGCTCGTGCTCGCGCGCGAGACGAAGAACGAGATCCGTGTCCAGCGGTTTGGCGAAACGTGCGTCGGCGACGGTGGTCGATATGCCGTGGGCCGCAAGAATTTCCGCAGCCTTCGTGCATTCGGCAAGGCGTGTCCCGAGCGACAGCAGCGCAACGGTCGTGCCCTCCGTGATGATACGGCCGCGTCCGATCTCGAGCGGCACGCCCACCGCGGGCATCTCGACGCCGACGCCGTCGCCGCGCGGATAACGCAAGGCGGACGGACGGTCGTCGATGGTCGCGGCGGTCGCGACCATGTGCACGAGCTCGGCCTCGTCTGCCGCCGCCATGATGACGAACTGCGGCAGGCAGCCCAGATAGGCGAGGTCGAACGAGCCGGCATGCGTCGGCCCATCGGCGCCCACGAGGCCGGCACGGTCCAGTATGAAGCGTACCGGCAATTGCTGAATAGCGACGTCGTGCACGACCTGGTCATAGGCGCGCTGCAGGAAGGTCGAGTAGATCGCGACAAACGGCTTGTAGCCCTGTGTTGCCAGTCCCGCGGCAAACGTGACCGCATGCTGCTCGGCGATGCCAACGTCGAACGTGCGGTCCGGAAATGCCTTGCCGAAAATATCGACGCCGGTGCCACCCGGCATCGCGGCCGTGATGGCGACGATGCGGTTGTCCTTCTCGGCCTCCTTCACCAGGCTCTCGCCGAACACCTTCGTGTAGGAGGGCGCGTTCGAGGCGGCCTTGTGCTGCTTGCCGGTCGGGACGTCGAATTTGACGACGCCGTGGTACTTGTCCTTGGAGGCCTCGGCAGGCGCGTAGCCTTTTCCTTTTTGCGTTTGCACGTGCACGAGGAACGGACCGTTGTCGGCGTCGCGGACATTTTCCAGCACCGGCAACAACTGCTTGAGATCGTGACCGTCGACGATGCCGATGTAGTAGAACCCGAGCTCCTCGAACAAAGTGCCGCCGGTGACGAAACCACGGGCGAGCTCTTCCGCGAGCGAGGCCTTCTCCTTGAAGAATTGCGGCAGGTGGTCGGCGAACTGCTTCCCGAGGCCGCGCAGCGACATGTACATCGGGCTCGACAGCAGCCGCGTGAGATAGTTGGACATCGCGCCGACGGGGGGAGCGATCGACATCTCGTTGTCGTTCAGGATGACGATGAGGCGTCGGTTCATCGCGCCGGCGTTGTTCATGGCTTCATACGCCATGCCTGCCGACATCGCGCCGTCGCCGATCACGCAGATCACATTATGTTTCTGACCGGAAAGGTCGCGTGCCACCGCCATGCCCAACCCGGCGGATATCGAGGTCGAGGAATGCGCAGCGCCGAAAGCATCGTATTCACTTTCGGAACGCTTCGTGAATCCGGACAAGCCGCCGCCGGTGCGCAACGTGCGAATGCGATCACGCCGGCCGGTCAAAATTTTGTGCGGATAAGCCTGGTGACCGACGTCCCAGATCAGCTTGTCATTGGGCGTGTCAAAAATGTAGTGAAGGGCCACCGTGAGTTCGATGACGCCAAGACTCGCACCGAGATGACCGCCGGTGACAGCCACGGCGTTGATCGTTTCAGCGCGCAATTCATCGGCAACCTGCTGCAGGTGCCGTGCATTGATATGGCGCAGATCAGCCGGACTCTTGATGGAGTCGAGGATGGATGGATGCGATTGATTCAAAGAGTCGTCATTGGGCGCCGTCATGCTTTACTTACCCTTCCCCGACTAAACGGAGGCGCTAACGCCTTGGTAAATCCCCCACGGAATTAAATTCTGTCGCCCAATTCGCGCTTTGCCGATCTGCCATGAAGTTTCTAGTCAGCGTCAATCAACGACAAGAGCAAAAGTTCCGAATTGGAGGTATTGGATAAATGACTCAATTGACGGGGTATAGAGGCTTCATTGTGTTCGAAGGGCCACAGCACGCATGTTAGCGTCAT
>DASSSM010000121.1:0-13750 GCA_035708425.1 Pseudolabrys sp. | reverse complement strand
CACCGCCCTTTCGCCCGCGCGAAGGCGGTCAACTTCGCATCAGCATGAGTCCAACCGGTCCCGCATGCAAGACCGGCTATCGCTAGCGTCCTCCAAACGGAACGAGCGGATTGCCGACCAGCGCGGCCCGGTCGGGTCGGTCGGGGGCCGCGATCCCAAGAAAAGCCTCGAAAAGTTCGCGCACTGTGCGCTGCGGCAAATCGCGCGTGATGAAAACCAGCCGGGTGCGATGATCGTCGTCGGGCCAGCGTCCCAGCCGCGCGGTCGGGTGGAAAATGTGCTGCACCCCGTGCACGACGACCGGCGTGTCCGGCATTTCCGCAAGTTTCACGATGCCTTTGACGCGCAGAAGCTTTTCTCCGTGCGTGGCTCGCAACAGTTCGAGAAACATCTCCAGAGTTCCCGACGGAATGGCATCGTCGGCTGTGAGTACAAACGAGCTGATATGCTCGTCGTGCCGATTGACGTCGTGATGATGGTGGTGATGACCGTGGCTGTCCGCGTAGGCTTCGGCGGCAAGCCATTTCTTCACGTCGGGGATTTTCCGATCAGGGTCATAAAGCCCGCTCCCCAGCAGCCTGTCGGCTGTTGCTTCGCCTTTGGCAGCATCGAGGATGGACGCGGCCGGGTTGAGCCCGCGAAGCCTGGCAACGATTCGCTGCCGTTTGGCCTCGTCCACAAGGTCCGTCTTGGTCAGCACGATACGGTCAGCGACGGCGGCCTGTTTTATCGCCTCGACCTGCGCATCGAGCGTTGACTCACCGGCGGCGGCATCCACGACGGTTATGACGCCGTCCAGACGATAACGTAAGACGAGATAGGGGTGTGACATTGCGGTATGCAGCACCGGCGCCGGATCGGCGAGGCCCGTAGTTTCGAGCAGCAGCCGTTTGAATGTGCAGCGCCGGTTGTCGAGGTCGCGCAGCAGCGTCTCCAGCGCGTCGACGAGATCGCCACGCATTGTGCAGCACAAGCAGCCCGATTGCAGCAACACCATGTTGTCGCTGACATACTCCACCAGCAGATGGTCGAGCCCGACCTCGCCGAATTCGTTGATGACGACCGCGGTCTCCGCGAGCGCCGGATCCTTCAGCAGCCGGTTGAGCAACGTGGTCTTGCCGGCACCCAGGAAGCCCGTGAGGACAGTAAATGGAATGGGCGTGGGCGGTGTCTTTCGCTCAGCGCGCGGCGCGGGCTCGCTCATTGCGTCGACGAGGTAACTTTCGGTTTCGTCTGTTTCGCGGGCTTTGCAGCCTTGGCCGGCTTTGCGTCATCCGTCTTTTTGGGTTTTTCGGCCGCTGCACCCTTGGCGGGTTTTTCGCCGCCTTCAGTCTTGGCGGCGGTCTTCTTTTTCTTCTTAGGCGCGGCGCTGGCGGTCTGCGCGACGACCGGATCCGGATGATCGGCCGGGCCGGTGAACACCACCACCGGTGGTGTGGTCTCGACCGGCGGGCCGAGCACGAATTTGCCGTTCGCCGGCTTCAGGCTGGAGAGCATGAACGCCTGTCCGTTTTCAGACTCGCCGGTTGCGGCGGTCGTCGACTCTTCCGGCTCCTCCTCGTTCTCCTCAGAAGGCGGTTTGCGGCGATGCCCGCCGCACATTTCCTCGCGCAGGTTGGGCGGTTGTGCGTCGATCGGCGCCAAGGCATCGACCGTGCCGAGCGAGGGCGTCAGCCAGGACAGACCACCACTGTTAAAGCCGCGTTCGAGGAGTTGCGCCGCCTTTTGTGCGCGCACGGCGCCGGACCAGGATCCGAGGATCACCGCGATCAGCCGGCGGCCGTTGCGCGTGGCGGAGGCGACGACGTTGTAGCCCGACGCGCAGATGAATCCGGTCTTCATGCCGTCGGCGCCGGGATAACGATCAATAAGCGAGTTGTAGTTCCGCATCACGCGGTTGCCGTAGCGGATCGACGAAATGTGCCAGTAGCTGTCGTACTCGGGAAATTCGCGGATCAGCGCGCGCGCCAGGATGCCGAGGTCGCGGGCCGAGGAGATGTGGTTCTCCGCGGGCAGGCCGTTCGGATTGACGAAATTGCTTTGCGACATGCCGAGCCGGCGTGCGTTGGCATTCATGAGATCGGCAAAGCCTGCGATCGAACCGCCAACGCCTTCCGCGATTGCCACCGCAATGTCGTTTGCGGATTTCACCATCAGCATCTTCAGCGCGTTGTCGACGGTAACGGCGGCGCCAACCTTGAAGCCCATCTTCGTCGGCTGCTGCGCGGCGGCATTCCGCGATATCGGGAGCAAGGTATTGAGCGATAGGCGGCCTTCCTTGACTGCGCGCAGGGTGGTGTAGGCGGTCATGAGTTTCGTGACCGAAGCGGGATACCATGGATAAGTGGCATTCTCGGCGTGCAGCACTTTTCCCGTCGAAGCTTCGATCAGCAGCTGCGCTTCTGCCTGCGCGCGATCAGTCGCGGCAAGCGCAAGCACACCCACGGCGAGGCCGAGGATCACGACGCGACGGCGGTGGCTTGTGCGGGCGGTCATCGTTCGCGGATCAGGGTCCTAAGGCCTCAGAAACGGGAAAGTTCCATAGACGGCCGTGCTAGGCTATCTAAGCTTCGAATGCTAGGCAAAGCGCGTGAACCACAGCTGAATATATAGTGAGAACCAGCAGAGCCCGATGAAAACGACCAAAGTTCGGCAAAGGAGGCGTTAATGACGGCCTGTATCGTCGGTTGGGCACACAGTCCATTTGGCAAGCTTGCCGGAGAAACGCTCGAAAGTTTGATCGTGAAAGTTGCCGGCGAGGCGCTGTCTGATGCCGGGATCGCCGCGAAAGACGTCGACGAGATCGTGCTCGGGCATTTCAATGCCGGGTTTTCCGCTCAGGATTTTACCGCCTCTCTGGTCCTGCAGGCGTCGAATGACCTGCGCTTCAAACGCGCAACGCGTGTGGAGAACGCCTGCGCCACGGGTTCCGCCGCCGTGCATCAGGGAATCAAGACCATCGAGGCGCGCGCCGCGCGTATCGTGCTTGTCGTCGGCGCCGAGCAAATGACGACAACGCCTGCGCCGGAGATCGGACGCAACCTGCTGAAGGCGTCGTACGTGCGCGAGGAGGCCGACATCGATGGAGGCTTCGCGGGGATTTTTGGAAAAATCGCGGGTCTCTATTTTCAGAAATGGGGCGACCAGTCCGACGCGCTGGCGATGATCGCCGCCAAGAATCACAAGAACGGCGTCGGCAATCCCTACGCGCAAATGCGCAAGGACCTGGGCTACGACTTCTGCCGTACCGAAAGCGAGAAAAATCCGTTCGTGGCCGGCCCGTTGAAGCGTACCGACTGCTCGCTGGTTTCGGATGGCGCAGCGGCCGTCGTGCTTGCCGATGTGGAGACCGCGCTCAAGCTCAAGAAGGCAGTCGCGTTCCGTGCCGCCGAGCACGCGCAGGATTTTCTGCCGATGTCAAAGCGCGACATTCTGAAGTTCGAAGGTTGTTCACAGGCCTGGCAGCGCGCGCTTGCGCAGTCCGGGCTTCAACTGAGCGATTTGTCGTTTGTCGAAACCCACGACTGTTTCACTATCGCTGAGCTGATCGAATATGAAGCGATGGGTTTGACCGCCGAAGGGCAGGGAGCGCGCGCGATCAAAGAAGGCTGGACTCAAAAAGACGGCAAGCTGCCGGTGAATCCGTCCGGCGGACTAAAGGCGAAAGGCCATCCAATCGGAGCGACGGGTGTTTCCATGCACGCGCTTGCAGCAATGCAGCTCACGGGTACCGCCGGCGACCTGCAGGTGAAGAATGCCAAGCTCGGTGGCATCTTTAATATGGGCGGGACGTCGGTCGCGAACTACGTGAGCGTGCTCGAGCGGATCAAGTAGCTAGTTGAACTTGCGCTCTTTCAGCGTGGGCAGAAACGACGAATCGAAAACATCGTCCAGTTTCGGTTTCGCGGCCTTGAACTTATAGGCCATCGCAATCTGGTCGATGGCGCGCGCAAAGCGCTGCTCGTCGATGGTCCCATAGCCATTCGCCTTGACCTCGGGCGTGACGATATTCTCGCGAATAGCCATCGTCAGGCGCTCGAGCTCGACGTTCTTCCTGGCGTCAGGGTCGCGCCGCAAAACGGAATCAATGGCCGTCGCCGGGTTCCTTACGGTCTCCCTGAGGCCGCGCATGAACGCATTGAGGAAGCCTCTCACCGCGTCCGGATGCTCAGCGGCGAATTTCGAATTCACAATGATGGCGTTGCCGTAAAGCTCGACGCCATAGTCCGCCATCAGCAGCACGGAGATGTCGCCTACCGGGACACCCTTGTCCTTGAGATCGACGAAGGTCGTAAATGAGTAGCCGGTTATTGCGTCGATCTGCCCCGATGCCAGCATGGGCTCGCGCACCGGGAAGCTTACGTTCTCAATCTTTACTTTTGACGGATCGATGCCGTTCACCTGCACGAAAATCGGCCACTGCGCGAAAGAACCGTCGGACGCCGGTGCGCCGAGGGTCTTTCCTTCCAGGTCTTTCGGCACGACGATACCGCGGCTCTTTCTGCCGATCACCGCGAACGGAGGCCGGTTGTAGAGCATGAACACAGCCTTCACCGGCGCGCCCGGTTTGGCATCGCGGTGCTTGATCAGGGTATTGATGTCGCCGAAGCCAATGTCGTATTCACCCGATGCCACGCGCGCGATCGGCTCGATCGAGTTGGAGGCGGGAATTATCGTGACATTGAGGCCTTCTGACTTGTAATAGCCTTTGTCGAGCGGATGCAGGAAGAGCGCGGCCGGCCCTTCAAAACCGTAGTCGAGCGAGAATTTAACGATTGTTTCCCCGGCTGCGGCGCTGGTCGTCAACGTCGCGGCAATCAGCAGTGGCATCCATGCCCACCAGCCGGTGTGGTGAGCTTTCATCGTGCGCATCCTTCTTCAGCGGCGGGCGCCCGTCGCGCTTGTTCCCGCCGCACAGCAAAGGACACGTTGCCGCAAAGGGCAATACGCATAAACATGGTTGGCAGCCAATTTGCGACGTTATGACTAACGCCGACAGTTACGGTCCGCCGGAGAGGTAAATCTTGAGCACGATAAAGGCGGCTTTGAGATAGACTCGCGAGACGCTTCGGAGGTTCGGGCAATGGCGCCGGCAGCCGCCAAAAAGCTTTCGCGCGACATTCCGCCGCTTCGGGCGCCTTACGCCCCGCCCGATGAGGCTATTGCGGTCGAATTATTGGCGTCGGCCAGCCGCGGAAGTGACGCAGAAGCGCGCATCGACGCGCGCGCCATGCGTCTCGTCAAGGCAATCCGGGCTCGTACCGGCGGTCTCGGCGGGGTCGAGGACTTTCTCCACGCCTATGCGCTGTCCACCAAGGAAGGCCTGGCGCTGATGATGTTGGCCGAAGCGCTGCTGCGTGTGCCCGACGCGGAAACCGCCGATCGCCTGATCGAGGACAAATTACAGGCGGGCGACTGGGCGCATCATGGCTCACGTTCGGCGCCTCTTCTGGTATCGGCTTCAGCCTGGACGCTTGGTGTTACCGTCAAGGTCATTCACCCCGGTGAGACCCCTGAAGGCATTGTCGATGCTCTGATCAAGCGACTTGGATTGCCGGCGGTGCGGGCGGCGACACGCCAGGCCATGCGTCTGCTCGGTTCGCATTTCGTGCTGGGACAGACGATCGAAGAGGCGCTTGCTCGCGCCGGCTCGCATCGTGAATTTCTTTATTCTTTCGACATGCTGGGTGAGGGGGCCCGCACAAGCGCCGACGCCCGGCACTACCTCGATTCGTATGCCCGTGCGATCGAAGCCATCGGCAAGACCGCAGGCAACGACGCGCTCCCGCGTCGCCCCGGAATTTCGGTCAAGCTTTCGGCGCTGCATCCACGCTTCGAGCCATTGGCGCGCGATCGCGTGCTTGCCGAACTCGTGCCGAATTTGCTCGAGCTGGCACAGCTCGCAAAACGTCACGAGCTCAATTTCACAATCGACGCCGAAGAGGCGGACAGGCTGGAGCTGTCGCTCGATGTCATTACCGCGACATTGCGCGATGCTTCGCTGGCCGGTTGGGATGGTTTCGGTCTTGCGGTGCAAGCCTACCAGAAGCGCTCTGGGCCTCTGATCGACTGGATTGGCGCCGCCGCGGAAAGCTTGAACCGGCGGCTGATGATCCGTCTCGTCAAGGGCGCCTATTGGGACACCGAGGTGAAGCGCGCGCAGGAGCGTGGTCTTCCCGACTACCCGGTGTTTACACGCAAGGCGATGACCGATCTTTGCTACCTCGACTGCGTGCGCAAGTTGCTTGTGGCGCGGCCGCGGCTTTATCCGCAATTTGCGACCCATAATGCGTTGACCGTTGCCTGCGTGATCGAGGATGCCGGAGGCACCGGCGGTTATGAATTCCAACGGCTGCATGGCATGGGTGAAGCGCTCTACGAAGCCCTCCTCGCGGACTTGCCGGATCTGAACTGTCGTGTCTATGCGCCTGTGGGCGACCACGCCGATCTGCTCGCCTATCTGGTGCGCCGACTGCTGGAAAACGGAGCCAATTCTTCGTTTGTATCCGTCGCGGCCGATCCTTCAGTACCGGTTGAAACCATCTTGCGGCGGCCACAAAGCTGGATCGGTAACGCGTCGCATGCGCGGCATTCGCATATTCCGTTGCCGTGCGATCTGTTCGGCGCGTCGCGGCGGAATTCATCCGGTGTCGAATTTGGCGACAGCGCCGCGCTTGAGGCGCTGGTTGCCGAAGTCCGTTCGGCCCCGAAAATCGCCAACGCAAAACCATTTATCGACGGTTCGGGGGTGACCGGACGTGAACGTGTGGTCAACTCTCCGATTGACGGTGCTGTCATCGGCGCCGTGCAGGAAGGCGATGAGGCCCTGGTTGCCGCTGCGATGGCGTCTGCTCAGGCTGCTTTCCCGGCGTGGAGTTCAACTCCCGTCGTTGAGCGCGCCGCGCTGCTCGAACGCGCCGGTGATCTGCTTGAGCAGAATCGTGGGCGCTTGATCGCACTGCTGCAAAGCGAGGCGGGCAAGACGATCGACGATTGTGTTTCCGAAGTGCGCGAGGCGGTCGACTATTGCCGGTTCTATGCGCAAGACGCGCGCCGCATGCTTGTGCCGCAGGCCCTGCCGGGCCCGACGGGCGAATCCAACGAGCTGCGCATGCGGGGCCGCGGGGTGTTCGTCTGCATAAGCCCGTGGAATTTTCCGTTGGCAATTTTCACCGGGCAGGTCGCCGCAGCGCTCGCTGCCGGCAACACTGTCGTGGCGAAGCCGGCCGAGCAGACGCCGCTTGTGGCCTTCGAGACTATCAGACTGTTGCATCGCGCTGGTATCCCAGCCGCTGCACTCAACCTTGTTCCGGGCGACGGAAAAACCGGTGCGCTTCTCGTTGCCGATCACCGCGTGGCGGGCGTTGCCTTCACCGGGTCGACCGAGGTGGCCCGCGGCATCAACCGCGCGTTAGCGGCCAAGAATGGGCCTATTGCGGCACTGATCGCCGAGACCGGAGGCGTCAACGCCATGATCGTTGATGCGACGGCACTGCCCGAACAGGTCACGGACGACGTGATCGCGTCGGCATTCCGCTCGGCCGGCCAGCGCTGTTCTGCATTGCGGTTACTTTGCGTGCAGGAAGATGTCGCCGATCGCGTGCTCGATATGGTCGTCGGGGCCGCGCGTGAACTCAGCCTCGGAGATCCTCGCGAGCTTGCCACGCATGTCGGGCCTGTCATCGACGGTGAGGCCAAGAGCAAGCTCGACCGCTGGATTGCCATGATGGACTCGCGCGGCGCGGTTCTGTTTCGTCTGGAGGCAAACCATCCGGTAGCCGGCACCTATGTTGCCCCGACGATCATCGGGCTCGACAACGCGCGCGAGCTCAAGGAGGAAGTCTTCGGGCCGGTTCTTCACGTCGTCCGCTGGCGGTCAAGCGAACTCGATCGGCTGCTCGACGATATTGCCGCCAACAACACCGCGTTGACTCTCGGCATCCACTCTCGCATCGAGTCGGTCGCCACGTACGTTGCTGCGCGCATGCCGCACGGGAACATCTATGTGAATCGAAACATGATCGGGGCGGTGGTCGGCTCCCAACCATTCGGCGGGAGTCACTTGTCCGGGACCGGGCCGAAAGCCGGAGGCCCGAACTATTTGCGACGGTTTGCTCTCGAACAGGTCGTTACGGTGAACACGGCGGCGTCAGGGGGCAATGCGACGCTGCTGTCGGAGGAAGAATAGTTATAAGGCCAGGCATGCCGGGTCGCCTGAATGACCCGTTCAGGGTGAAATTGCCTCCCTTTGGACCCATTTCCCCGCTTAATCCTTCGATTACCGTGACAGAACGCCAGGCCGCAGCCAGCGGCGGCTGTCACATACGTTAACCGGTTTCGCGTGTGGTTCGGGTATTCTGGCGCGTATGACTGATTCGATTGCCAGGCTTTATGACGCCGTGATCGCGGCGCGGGGTGCGGACCCGGCGAAATCGCGGACAGCCCGGCTGCTGCGCGCGGGCCGCGCGAAGATGGCGAAGAAGCTTGCCGAAGAGGCAGTCGAGGTCGTCATCGATGCCATGCACGGACAACCGGAAGCCGTGGTCATGGAAAGCGCGGATCTGGTCTACAATCTCGTGGTCCTTTGGGTCCACGCTGGTGTACGTCCAGATGATGTCTGGGCCGAAATGCGCCGCCGAGAGTTGATGTTCGGCATTGCAGAAAAAGTGCCAAAAGATTTGGTTCGGGCGGCATCACGGCGTAAGGTCGTGGCGTTGGAGAGCAGGCGCGTCCGCAAGCGCCGTTGATCCGTCACAATTCTCCCTACGAGTGGGCTGATGACTGCTGAGGCTGCCGAGCCGCGATCCTTGCTGCGCCGTCTTTATGACTGGTGCCTGGCAGCGGCCCATAAACCGCATGCGTTGTGGCTTATGGGCGCGGTTTCTTTTGCCGAAAGCTCATTCTTCCCGGTTCCGCCTGACGTGATGCTTATACCGATGGCCTTGGCGCGGCCCGAGCGCGCCTATGTGATGGCGATTTGGTGCACAATAACGTCGGTGGCCGGCGGCATTCTCGGCTACGCCATCGGTGCGTTGCTTTACGATTCCGTCGGGCTTTGGCTGATCCAGCTCTATGGCTATGGCGACAAAGTCGAAGCTTTCCGCGAAGCTTATGCGCAGTGGGGCGCCTGGATCATTCTTTTGAAAGGCCTGACCCCGATCCCCTACAAGATTGTCACCATTACGTCCGGATTTGCCGGTTACAACCTCGGGCTATTCATCCTTTTTTCGATTATTACGCGGGGCGCGCGGTTCTTCGTGCTGGCGTTTCTGCTCCACCGCTACGGAGAGAGTGCGCGTCATATTATTGAAAAACGCCTGGGCCTATGGGTGCTGCTCGGCGCCATAGTTATCGTCATCGGCCTTGTAGGCGCGCTATACTTGTTCTGACGGCACCGGGTTCCTCATTTTCGCCACCGAAAATGGGTAATCGATTGCCGTTGGGCTGATTGATTTTCCGGTTTTGCCGGCCATGGGCACCAAGCAGGCTTTGAGGTTTTGTCGGACTGGCTCGCTCGCCTGGCTGTTCGCGATCGTCGTTGTGCTGGCCTCAGCATTGGCGTTCGCGCAGGACGTTGCGCCTTCAAGCGAGACGCGACAGGAGAACACGGGGTTTTTCGCAGCTGTAGGCCGCTGGTTTTCGCAGCAATCTGCCAATGTGAACTCGACATTCAAAGACGCGCGCCAGAAGGTTGAAGGGTTTAGCCAGGACGCGGGCGCAGCCGCGAAGTCGACCGTCGAAGGCGCCAAGGATGCGGCCGGGGCGGTCGCGCGTATTCCCAACGTGCGGACTGTGAGCGGCCACGAAAAATGCCAGGTCGCGCCGAACGGAGCACCCGACTGTGTTGCTGCGGCAAACGCCATCTGCAAGACGAAAGGTTTTGATTCAGGGCGTAGCCTCGACATGACGACAGCCGAGATCTGTCCCCCCAAAGTATGGATGGCAGGACGATCGACCGGCCCGGAGTGCCGGACGGAAACTTTTGTCTCGCGGGCAGTCTGTCAATGAGCGCTGGCGGCTGATCGGTGGTTGCTTGTACCGCGGCCGTGTTTATGTTTCCGTCGCGGGTTACCGACGGAGCATCCCTTGAATCTCCATGCGAAACTTCTTGAGCGTGAGGCGGCCGGCCGGCCGGTGACGGTCGCCGTAATCGGCGCCGGAAAATTTGGAACGATGTTTCTTTCGCAGGCGCGCCTCACGCAGGGCATGCATGTTGTCGCCGTTGCCGATCTCGACGTCGATCGAGCACGGAATCAATTGAAAACCGCAGGCTGGCCGGGCGAAGCCTATACCGCTTCTTCCCTGGCAGATGCACACAAGAAGCGTACGACGTTCGTCAATGACAACGCCGAAGCGCTCATTGCCGATCCGCAGATCGAAGTCATCATCGAGGCAACCGGCGTGCCCGGCGCCGGCATCCGGCATGCGCTCAGGGCGATCGCCAACGGCAAGCACATCGTCATGGTCAACGTCGAGGCCGATGCGGTCGCTGGCCCCTTGCTTGCGCGCCGTGCGAAAGCCGCCGGCGTTGTTTATTCGCTTGCGTGGGGGGATCAGCCGGCGTTGATCTGCGAGCATGTCGATTGGGCCCGCGCTGCCGGCTTCAAGGTCGTGTGCGCGGGCAAGGGCACGCGCTACGAGCCGCATTATCACAAGTCCAACCCGGACAACGTCTGGGACATTCTCGACAAATATCTGAACATATCCGACCGCAAGTCCATCAACCCGAAGATGTTCAATTCGTTCGTGGACGGCACCAAGTCCAGCATCGAAATGACGGCGGTCTGCAACGCCACCGGGCTGGTGCCGCAGTCGAACGGGCTTGGCTTTCCTCCGGCGACGCGTTTCGAGCTCGCCGAAATATGCAAGCCGAAGAGCGACGGCGGCACCCTGGAAAAAGCCGGTGTCACCGAGGTGACCTCGTCGGTCTATCGCGACGGTCGCGACGTGCCCCACCACCTCGCGCTGGGGACCTATGTTGTGTTTGAGGGTGACACCGAATATGCCCGTCGCTGCTTCAAGGAGTACGCGATGCTGCCGGACAAGACCGGCAAATACGCGGCCCTTTACCGGCCGATCCACATGATCGGGCTTGAGCTCGGCATTTCCGTCGCAAGCGCTGCGTTACGCAATGAGGCGACCGGCGCGCCGAACGGATTCCGTTCGGACGTGGTAGCGACCGCCAAACGTGCCTTGAAGGCGGGCGAGATGCTCGACGGTGAGGGCGGCTTCTGCGTTTGGGGAAGGCAGACGCCGGCCGACGTGTCGCTTGAGCGCGAATTGCTGCCGCTCGGTCTCGCTCATGATGTCAAACTAAAGCGCGACATCGCCGAAGGGCAGGCGCTGCATTGGTCGGATGTTGCCTACGATCCCAATGATCCGGCGGTGAAAATCCGGCGTGAAATGGAAGCCGCGTTCGGCCGGCGCAATGTTGGAGCTGAGTCCGTCGCCTAGGGGGTTACGTAGAATCCCCTAAGCAGGCAATTGATCAACATCAAACCCTACACGGCGGATTAGGTGATCCTTCCACCATTGAAATAGGAGGGCACCTCATGAACGCGACCTTGCTCACTGCCGATCGCAACACCCACATCAAGATTGTTGCTATGGGCGTCTCGGCGGCACTCATGATCGCCTTGATGGCGCTGCTTGCGCATTAAGACCCTCCTTCAGCTGAGTTCGATAGTGCCGTCCACTTTATGAGTGAGATTGATCTTGCCGATGGTGAGCACCATCTGCGCATTGATCGTTTCGTTGCCCTTCAATCGGCCATCGGCTACTGCCGCGCGGATTGCTTTTTCGATCTCTTGTTGTGAAGTCACACCCACAACCTTGAGAAATTTGCGAAGGGACATGTTGAGAGCTTCTTCGTTCATCTCAGGCACTCCTTGAAAAGCCGGATTCGGGATCAATCTTACGGCGCGCAGAGCACACTTACCAACCTGGCCGCCGTCAAATGCCGGACACGCGTTTTTGTTTGGCTGTGCTGCGACTTGACGCTATAGCTATGCTCCCAAAAGCCGGTGTGGCGGAATTGGCAGACGCGCACGACTCAAAATCGTGTTCCCAAAAGGAGTGTCGGTTCGACCCCGACCACCGGCACCACCCAGGTTATCGACGGCCATGACAAACGATATCGTTGCGCACATGGACGGCTATTTGGCTATCGCCAGGCGGGATCCGGCTCTTGCCGCGGCAGCGATCATTGCCGGGATTGGGCTGCTCACGATCTGTGGATTTTTTTTCTTCGAGTACGTTCTCGGCTATCCGCCGTGTCCGCTTTGCCTCGACCAACGCAATGCCTTTTATGTAAGCGTTCCGCTCGCGGCGCTGCTCTGTCTCGGCGCCAGTTACGGCGCCTCAGGCAAGGTGATGATCGCTGGTTTTGCCGTTATCGCCGCAGTCATGCTGTGGAACACCGGACTGTCTGCCTATCACGCCGGCGTCGAATGGAAATTCTGGGCGGGCCCGAACGATTGCTCGGGCCCGCTCACCAGCCTTGGCACGACCGGCAATTTGCTGAAGCAACTTCAGAACATCAGAATCGTGCGCTGCGACGAAGCGGCTTGGCGCTTCCTCGGTATCTCGCTCGCCGGGTATGATGTTCTGGTGTCGCTGTTCCTCGCAGCCATCGCTGCTTGGGGCCTCACAGCGTCGATTGCGCGGCAGAGGCGGTCTGGCCCGAATGCATAGCAGGGATTGATCGTCATGGAAGTTCTGATTATCGGCGCGGGTATTGGCGGATTGACGCTCGGTCTGATGCTGCACCGTGCCGGCATCGCGTGCCGTATCTTTGAAGCGGCGCCGGAACTCAAGGCCGTCGGTGTCGGTATCAACATTCTTCCGCATGCGTCGCGCGAGCTGTGCGCCCTAGGGCTCGAGGATGCGCTCGCAAAAGTCGCCGTCACGACGCGCGAATATTGTTTCTACAACCGCTTCGGCCAGTACATCTACAGCGAGCCGGCCGGCAAGTTTGCAGGCTACGACGTGCCGCAGTTCTCCATCCATCGAGGTGATCTGCAGATGGTCCTGCTGGATGCGTTCATTCAGCGCGCCGGTGCGGACAAGGTGATCACCGGTTGGCGCTGCATCCGCGTCGAGCACGACGGGCCGGAGGCAATCGCGCATTTTGAGGACGTCAACGGCAAGCCGTTGCCCTCGCAGCGCGGCAGCGTCGTCATCAGCGCGGAAGGCATCCACTCGGTTCTGCGCAAGCAGCTTTATCCGAACGAAGGGCCGCCAAAGTATTCGGGCATCAATATGTGGCGCGGCGTCACTCGCTGGAAGCCGTTTCTGTCCGGCGCCAGCATGATCCGTATCGGCTGGCACCACCCCGCAAAACTGCTGATCTATCCGATCCGCAACAATATCGACGCTGAAGGTCGCCAACTGGTGAACTGGGTCTGCGATATCGAGACGCCGCAATACCAGGCGCGCGACTGGAACAGGCGAGGCCGGCTGGAGGACTTCCTGCCCGCCATGGCGGACTGGCATTTCGACTGGCTCGATGTGCCGCAGTTCATCAGCAGTTCGGACACCATTCTGGAGTATCCGATGGTCGATCAAGACCCGTTGCCGCGCTGGAGCTTTGGCCGCCTGACGCTGCTGGGAGATGCGGCGCACCCGATGTACCCGCGCGGTGCCAATGGCGCGGCGCAGGCCATACTCGACTGCCGCGCGCTGACGGATGCTCTTGTCGTCGACGCTGATCCGATCGCGGCACTTAAGTCTTACGAAGCCAAGCGCCTGC
>DASSSM010000120.1:0-2048 GCA_035708425.1 Pseudolabrys sp. | reverse complement strand
CAGCACACCTGATCCCTAATTGACGAGCGCAAGAAATTCCTGCCGCGTGACCGCACTGTCGCGGAAGCAGCCGAGCATGCGGCTTGTCACCATGTCGGTATCGTGTTTGTGGATGCCGCGCGTCGACATGCAATGGTGGTTTGCCTTGAGCACCACGCCGACGCCCTGCGGCCGCAGCACGTCCTGGATGGTGTTGGCGATTTGCGCCGTCATCTTTTCCTGGATCTGGAGCCGCCTGGCGTAGGCCTCGATCACGCGCGCCAGCTTGGAAATGCCGACCACGCGTCCGGTCGGCACATAGGCGACCCAGGCGCGGCCGATGATCGGCGCGACGTGATGCTCGCAGTGGCTCTCGAACGGAATGCCGCGCAAGACGATCATTTCGTCGTATCCGTCCGTCTCCTCAAAAGTGGTAGAGAGCATCTGCGCGGGGTCGATCGCATAGCCGGAAAAATATTCCTTGAATGCGCGCGCCAGTCGCGCCGGCGTCTTCGTCAGGCCGTCGCGGTCCGGGTTGTCTCCTGCCCAGCAAATGATGGTGCGGAAGGCCGCTTCCGCCTCCTCGCGCGTTGGATTGTGCGAAGGCGTGGCCGCATCGGGCCGGATACAGGTGACCATGTTCATTACGGGCGTCTCATCTCGGGTGGAGGTTCGGTCTTGCGGAAGGTACCGGCCCGCTTCCCGGGGACGGAAGCGGACCGGCTGTTGATCGGCGTGAGGGACGGGGGCCGATCAGCTCTGCGGCGGCAGGATGACCTTGTCGATGACGTGTATGACGCCGTTCGAGGCCGCGATGTCGGGCTTCACGACAGTGGCGTCGTTGATCATCACCTTGCCGTGGTCCGTAGAGACTTTCACCATCGCGCCGTTAACGGTCTTGGCTTCGTCCAGCTTGGTGACCTGCTCGGCTTTTACGGCGCCTGGCACCACGTGATAGGTAAGGATCGCCGTCAGCTTCGCCTTATTCTCCGGCTTCAGCAGGTTCTCGACCGTGCCGGCCGGCAGCTTCGCGAACGCCGCGTCGGTCGGCGCGAACACGGTGAAGGGTCCGTCACCCTTCAGGGTGCCCACCAGATCGGCGGCCTTGAGCGCTGCCGCCAGCGTCTTGAATTGGCCGGCGCCGACCGCTGTCTCCACGATGTCCTGGTTGGTGGCGCGGGCGAAGGTGAGGCCGATCAACATACCGACCAAGGCCAGCACGACCGCGGCAGCCGACGCAAAACTTGTGACTCTCTTCATTTTTTCGCTCCTGACTTTGACTTGCTTGCCGGCGACCCCGTTTCGGGTGGAGCGGAGGACGAAACCGTGATTGACCTCGCGCTCGCCGCCTGACTATTGAATAATGATAAAACTAGTTTTCTTGAAGCTCACATTAGCGTGAAATGAAAAGTAGTTTTCTTGTATGTAAAAATCCGCTATCTGCCTTTGAGCCGGAGTGAAATGGAACCGGAATCATGCTGTCGGAAACCCTGACCGCTGCCCTCAAGGGCTACGCCGTCGGCCCTAAGGTCCGCCGCCTGCGTTTGCGCAAGAAGCTCGGCCTGGTCCAACTCGGCAAACACACCGGCCTGTCGCCGGCGCTGTTGTCGAAGATCGAGCGCGGGCAGCTGTTTCCGACGCTGCCCACGCTGCTGCGGATCGCGCTGGTCTTCGGTGTCAGCCTCGAACATTTCTTCAAGGAGGACAGCGAGCGGGCCGTGCATGCGGTCGTGCGCAAGGGCGAACGCATTCGCCTGCCTGACAAGATGGGACGCCGTTCGCCCGCCTATCATTTCGAGTCGCTCGACTATCCGGTGAGCGAGCGCAAGCTGAATGGTTACTATGTCGAGATCGAAGCGGAGGACGAGCCGTCAGACCCGCACGAGCATCCCGGCGCCGAGATTATCTACGTGGTGCGCGGCGAGCTGGTGGTGAATCTCGAGGGCGAGGATTTCAAGCTGGGCGAGGGCGACTCGATGTATTTCGATTGCAGCCATCCGCATAGCTACCGCCGCAAGGGATCGTTGCCCTGCGCGGCCGTCGTTGTAGTGACCGCGTGACCAGGACCC
>DASSSM010000119.1:0-4758 GCA_035708425.1 Pseudolabrys sp. | reverse complement strand
CTTCTTGACGCCGCCGTGCATCTTGAGCGCACGGATGGTGGCGACCAGCACCACGCAATCGGGAGTAAGGCCAGCCTTGCGGCATTTGATATCGATAAATTTCTCGCCGCCAAGGTCGGCACCGAAGCCCGCCTCCGTCACGACATAGTCGGCGAGCTTGAGAGCAGTCGTGGTCGCCAGCACCGAGTTGCAGCCGTGCGCAATATTGGCAAAGGGACCGCCGTGAATAAACGCGGGCGTGCCTTCCAGTGTCTGCACCAGATTCGGGCCGAGAGACTCCTTAAGCAGTGCCGTCATGGCGCCATGCGCCTTGAGGTCGCGCGCGCGAACCGGCTTTCGGTCGCGCGTATAGGCGACGATAATGTTGCCAAGCCGTTCCTTGAGGTCGTCGAGATTTTTGGCGAGACAGAAGATCGCCATCACTTCCGAGGCAACCGTGATGTCGAAGCCGGCCTCTCGCGGATAGCCATTGGCCACACCGCCGAGAGAGCAAACGATCTCGCGCAGGGCGCGGTCGTTCATATCCATAACGCGGCGCCAGACCACGCGACGCGAATCGATACCAAGCGAATTGCCCCAATAGATATGGTTGTCGATCAGCGCCGCCAACAGATTGTGGGCTGAGGTAATGGCGTGGAAGTCACCTGTGAAATGCAGGTTGATGTCTTCCATCGGCACGACCTGGGCGTAGCCGCCACCCGCGGCACCACCCTTCATGCCAAACGATGGGCCGAGGCTCGGTTCGCGGAGACAGAGCATCGCCTTCTTGCCGATGTGATTGAGGGCGTCGGTCAGCCCCACCGTCGTCGTGGTCTTGCCCTCGCCCGCGGGCGTCGGCGTGATCGCGGTGACCAGGATCAGCCTGCCGTCTTTCTTGACTTTCAGGGAATTGATGAAGTCCATCGATACCTTGGCCTTGTAGTGGCCGTAAGGCTCGAGGTTCTCCGCCGCGATACCGAGCTTCTCCTTTGCAACGTTGAGGATCGGACGCTTTTTGGCGGTCTGCGAGATTTCGATGTCGGACTTCGGATTTTGGTGTTGCGAAGCGGGCATGGGAGACGATCCATCAATTGAAGGAGAAACGGGAGGGCGGGAAGCGGGAAATGAGGCGGGTCAGGTGAACCTTGCTTTCAGAGCGATATTTGCGGACTTCGCCCATTCGCCGGCATCAATTTTCTTGCCATCGGCGGGCTGTACGCGCGTGACCTTGAAGCGGCCATCGGCACAGACCACGGTGAAGCCATCCGCCTCGACGGCGGCGATTTCGCCGAGCTTGCCACCAATGCCTTTTGGGTCTTTCGCCGGGATCGGCTTGGCGTCGAAAATCTTCAGCTGCTTGCCGTCGAGTATCGTCCAGGCGCCGGGCGCCGGATTGCAGCCGCGAATGAGCCGGTCGATCTGCTCCCACGGCTTGCCCCAGTCGATCTTCGCGTTCTCGGGCGTGCAGCGTCCTTCGTAGGTGGCTTTCGATTCATCCTGCTTGATGCGCGGCGCCTTGCCGGCCTTTACCAGGTCGACGCCTTCGAGCATCGCGTCGACGCCCATCGGGAACAGGCGGTCGAAGTAAACGGTGCCAAGCGTGTCGGTGCTGGAAATGGGCGTCTTCTTCTGGACGAGAATGTCACCGGTATCGAGTCCGTTGTCCGGCCAGAAGATCGAAAGCCCAGTTTCCTTCTCGCCCTTGATGATCGGCCAGTTGATGGCGCTGGCGCCGCGATATGCCGGCAGCAGCGACGGATGATATTGAATCGATCCGTGCGTCGGAATGTTGAGGAAGTCCTCCGGCACGAAGAGCGTGACAAAGGCCATGACCTGCAGATCGGGCTTGAGCGCCTTGAATTCTTCCCAGACTTTCGGTTCTTTGTAGGACGCCGGCTGATAGACCGGGAGCTTCGCGGCGATTGCGGCTTCCTTCAGAGGATCGGCTTTGGCGCCCTCTTTTTCCGGCGCAACGTAGACCGCGATGACGTTATCTCCGCGCTTGAGCAGCGCTTCCAGCACGGCTTTGCCGAAGGCCTGTTGCCCGTGGACGACGATACGCATTTAACCCCTCCTCTTCCGCTCATGCCCGCGAAAGCGGGCATCCAGCATTTTTGTCGTCTGGGTCCCCGCTTTCGCGGGGACGAACGGTTTTGTTACGCTGCCTTTTCTTCCTTCTTCGGCGCGCTGAGGGCGCCGGAGTTCTTGATTTCGGCAATGTCTTTCGCCGAGAGCTTGAGCACGTCCTTCAGAATCTCGTCGGTGTGCTCGCCAAGCAGGGGCGAGCGCTTCACCTCGGAGATCGAATCCGACATTTTGATTGGATTGCCGACCGTCAGGTACTTGCCGCGGGTCGGATGGTCGACCTCGACCACCGTGCCGGTCTTGCGCAGCGACGGCTCCTCGGCAATCTCCTTCATCGACAGGATCGGGCCGACCGGAATATCGACCTTGTTGCAGATTTCCATGACCTCGAACTTGGTCTTGGTCATGGTCCACTGCTCGATGCGCTCGAAGATCTTCTTGAGCTTCGGCAACCGCGCGCGTGGCGTGACGTATTCCGGATCGGTCTTCCACGTCGGTTCACCGATCAGATCGCAGATCTCGCCCCACACCGGCGCCTGCGTGATGAAATAGATGTATGCGTCGGGGTCGTTCTCCCAACCTTTGCACTTCAGGATCCAGCCCGGCTGACCACCACCTGAATCATTGCCGGCACGCGGCACTGCCGCGCCAAACGGCACGCCCTCTCCGTACTGGCTGTATTCCGTCAGCGGGCCGGCCTTGAGCCTCTGCTGGTCACGCAATTTCACCCGGCATAGATTGAGCACGCCGTCCTGCATGGCGGCGAGGACCTTTTGGCCACGGCCAGTGCGATTGCGCTGGTAGAGCGCGCAGACGATGCCGAGCGCGAGATGAAGCCCGGTGCCGCTGTCGCCGATCTGCGAACCGGTCACCAGCGGCGGGCCCTCGCGGAAGCCCGTGGTCGAGGCGGAGCCACCGGCGCACTGCGCGACGTTCTCGTAGACCTTGCAATCCTCGTAGGGACCGGGGCCGAAGCCCTTCACCGAAGCGACGATCATGCGCGGATTGAGCTTGTGAATGTGCTCCCAGGTCAGCCCCATGCGGTCGAGCGCGCCGGGCGCGAAATTCTCGACCAGCACGTCGCAAGTCTTGATCAACTCGTCGAGCACGCGCTTGCCCTGCGGGTGTTTGGAGTCGATCGTGATCGAGCGCTTGTTGTGATTGAGCATCGTGAAGTAGAGCGAGTCGGCGCCTTTCACGTCCACGAGCTGGCCGCGCGTTATGTCGCCGACGCCCGGACGCTCGACCTTGATCACGTCGGCGCCCAGCCAGGCCAGCAGTTGCGTGCAGGTCGGGCCCGATTGCACGTGCGTGAAATCGAGGATGCGCACGCCGGTGAGAGCCTTGCCGGCCTGGCCCCAGGCCTTGCTTGACGGCCGCGGCAGGTGACCGTTGCCGTTCTTCTTGGCGGCAAGTTTAACCACCTTGCCGGACTTCCTCGAAGCGGCTTTCGCTTTCGCCGGCTTCATTTTCTTTTGCTTCCTTCTGGCCATCTCGTGGTCCTCCATCTCCTTCGTCATTCCGGGGCTCGAGCGAAGCGAGAGAACCCGGAATCCAGAGCCGAAGCTCTGAGGTTGAATTCTGGATTCCGGGCACTAACGTGCGCGCCCCGGAATGACTTATCATTTCTTCTTCTGAAGCTTGCTTTGCGGGTTGAGATTGCCGATGCGGCCACTCTCGCTGCCGGCGGCCGGATCGATCACCGCGTTGATCAAAGTCGGCTTACCGCTGTCCATCGCCGCGTTGACGGCGCGCTTGAGCTCGTCGGGGCTGGTCGCATTGACGCCAACGCCACCGAACGCCTCGATCATCTTGTCGTAGCGCGAGCCTTTGACGAACACCGTCGTCGCCGGATCCGAACTCGCGCTATTGGTGTCCGTGCCGCGATAGATGCCGTCATTGTTGAAGATGACGACGCAGACCGGCAGCTTGTAGCGGCAGACCGTCTCGATCTCCATGCCGGAGAAGCCGAAGGCCGAGTCACCTTCGACGGCGAGAACAGGCTTGCCAGTCTCGATCGATGCGCCGATCGCATAGCCCATGCCGATGCCCATCACGCCCCAGGTGCCGACGTCGAGCCGCTTGCGCGGCTGATACACATCGATGATGGCGCGCGCGAGATCGAGCGTGTTGGCGCCTTCGTTCACCAGGATCGCGTCGGGCCGCTCCTTGACGATCGTGCGCAGCACGCCGAGCGCGCCGTGGTAGTCCATCGGCGAATTGTTGTTCATCAGCCGCGGCGCCATCTTGGCGATGTTGTCTTCCTTCTTCGTCTTGACGGCATTGATCCAGTCGGCCGGCGGTGCCGGCCAGTTGCCGCCCATGCCGGCGAGAAGCGCGGACACGCACGAGCCGATATCGCCGACCACGGGCGCGGCGATTTCGACATTCGAATCCATCTCTTTCGGCTCGATGTCGACCTGAATGAATTTCTTCGGCGCGTCGCCCCAGGTCTTTCCCTTGCCGTGCGACAACAGCCAGTTGAGGCGCGCGCCGATCAGCAGGACGACGTCGGCATCCTTCAGCACGGTCGAGCGCGCCGCGCCGGCGCATTGCGGATGCAGGTCGGGCAGCAGTCCCTTGGCCATGCTCATGGGCAGGAACGGCGCGCCGCTCGTTTCGACGAACCTGCGGATTGCATAGTCGGCTTGGGCGTAGGCCGCACCCTTGCCGAGAATGATCAGCGGACGCTTG
>DASSSM010000118.1:0-7411 GCA_035708425.1 Pseudolabrys sp. | reverse complement strand
TCCAGGCCTCGATTTCGAGATGTTGCCGATCGCATTTGCGGTCGTCATCATCGGAGGTATGGGCTCTCTCGGCGGCGCAGCGATCGGTGCGTTGCTGGTTGGTCTCGCCGATAATTTCGGTAAAGCACTGTTTCCCGAACTAGCCTATTTCACCCTCTATGCGCCGATGGTGCTGATCCTCGCGATCAAGCCGACCGGCCTCTTCGGGCGGGACTGACGGCACATGGGTTCACAAAACTTCAAGATCGCCGCCATCATCGTCAGCCTACTGGTCTTGCTGATCATCGTCCCCTATTGCAATTCCTTCGTCATATTGCTGGCGACGCGTGCATTGGTTTTCGCTATTTTGGCGATGAGCCTCGACATTCTACTCGGCTTCACCGGCCTCGCTTCGCTGGGCCAAGCCGCCTACTTCGGCGTCGGCGCCTATCTCACCGCCATTCTCGCCAATAATTATGGCTTTGGACTGCATTGGGATTTCTGGCTGGTGATCCCGATCGGCGTGGCGGTCGGCGGCGTGCTTGCGGCATTCTTCGGGCTGTTCGCAATCCGCGCGACCGGCACTTACTTTTTGATGATCACGCTCGCGCTCGGCCAATGTGTGTGGGGTCTTGCCTACCGGTGGAATTCGATGACCGGTGGCGACAACGGCATCACGATGAAAGGCGGCCGACCGCAATTCGGCATCGACCTCTCCAACGACATCAATTTCTTCTATCTCACCTTCGGGTTTTTCGCGGCAACGCTGCTTGCGCTTTACATCCTGGTCCGCTCGCCGTTCGGCAAGAGCTTGCTGGGCATCCGCGAACGCGAGCTGCGTATGCGCATTCTCGGCTATAATGTGTGGCTGCATAAATACGTCGCCTTCATCATCGCCGGCGCTTTTGGCGGGTTGTCGGGCGTGCTGTGGGCGCATGCCAACGGCATCGTGACGCCGGAAACCGTGGTGTTGACGACGTCGGTCGACGCGCTGCTGATGACAGTTCTGGGCGGCGCCGGGACGCTGGTCGGCGGCGCGATCGGCTCGGCAATCGTGTTCGGGCTTCGTGAATATGTCAGCACACTGGTTCCGTGGTGGCAGTATGTGCTGGGCGGGGTTTACGTTCTGACGATCCTTTATCTCCCAACCGGGCTGATGGGGATTCCAGGGCGAATAAAGCAATGGCGAAACAGTCAGAAGAAACGTGAGACGACGAAAATGGCACCTGTGTCTTCCTGAAATGAACGGAAAGGCATCGACCAACTGGAGGAACGACAAATGACAAGCGCGTCAAGAAAGCTTCAATCGATATTGATGGCCACGGCGGTCGCGGCCGGCCTCGGCCTGTCCGCTCCCGCCGGTGCGGAAGAGCTCCGCATCGGCTATCTCGCTCCGCTTACCGGCGGCCTTGCGCAAACCGGCATCGACATGCGCGATGGCTTCCTGCTCTACCTCGAGCAGCATGGCAACAAGCTTGGCGGTATGGACGTCAAGCTCATCATCGAGGACGAGCAGGGCAAGGGCGACGTCGCCGTTACCAAGGCCAAGAAACTCGTCCTGCAGGACAAGGTGCATATGCTCATCGGCGGCGTGCTGGCCTCGACCGGTTACGCCCTTGCGCCGGTCAGCACCGAGCTCAAGACGATGTACATTCCGTCGATCCCGGCGGCGGACGACCTCACGCAGCGCCAGCTTAAAAACTTCCCGTATCTGATCCGCACAAGCTGGTCGAGCTCGCAGCCCCATCATCCGCTCGGCCAGTGGGCGTGCGATCAGGGCTACAAAAAGATCGTCACAATCGCGGCGGACTACGCCTTCGGCTACGAGGTCGTTGGCGGCTTCCAGAAGGCGTTCGAGGATTGCGGCGGCAAGATCATCCAGAAGATCTGGCCTCCGCTCGGCGCCAAGGACTTTGGGCCATTCATCCCAACGATCAAGGCGGACACCGACGCGGTATTCTCGTTGATGGTGGGCCCGATGCCGGCACAATTCATCAAGCAAATGCGCGGCGCCGGATTCAAGAAGCCGATTATCGGCGGCGGCACCAGCTATGACGAATTCGTGCTGCCGTTCATGGGCGACGAAGCGATTGGCGACGTCTCCGCGCTGCACTACAGCGCCGCGCTCGACACGCCGAAGAATGTAGCCTTCGTCAAGGCGTATCGCACCAGGTTCAACAAAGTGCCGTCGTACTATTCGGAAAACAATTATACGACTGCGCAGTGGCTGGACGAGGCGCTCAAGAAGGCTGGCGGCAAATGGCCGGGACCGGAAGAGCTGATCAAGATCATGGTCGGCATCAAGCTCGACTCAGTGCGCGGGCCGGTGGCGTTCGACGACATGCGCAACCCGATCCAGAACATCTACATCAAGAAGGTCGAGAAGAAGAAGATGTTCGGCTACGAAAAGGACGAGCTCTGGAACACGGTCATCAAGACCTATCCGACCGTCAGCCAGTTCTGGACGTACGGTAAGGACAAGTTCCTGGCCCAGCCGGTGTACAATAAGGACTTCCCGCCCTGCAAATTCTGCGAATAAAGGCGACAACGCCGGGGCCCGAGCAGGCCCCGGCGCTTCTTTTTCAAACCCGAGCCCGCGTGTGACTGACAGCAAAACCGACACCCCCGTCCTTGAACTCAGAAATCTGTCGAAAAATTTCGGCGGATTGAAAGCGACGCGCGACGTATCGTTCCGCGTCATGGCGGGCGACCGCAAGGCGATCATCGGGCCGAACGGCGCAGGCAAGACAACTTTGTTCAACCTGATCACCGGCATCTACCCGGTGTCCTCCGGCGAAGTGCTGCTGTTCGGCGAGGACGTTACCAAGTGGCAGAGCCACCATCGCACCGCCAAGGGAATGGCGCGCACTTTCCAGATCACCAGCCTGTTTCCGAAGCTCACCGTGATCGACAACGTGCTGCTGGCGATCGAGGGCCTTCGCCCGACTAAGTTCGTGATGTGGCGCTTCCAGTCCTCTTACAAGGACGTGTACGAAAAAGCCCACCAGCTGCTCGAGCAGGCCGGCTTCCTCGACCGCAAGGACATCGAGGTGCGAAACCTGTCGCATGGCGAGCAACGCCAGCTCGAAATCGTGCTCGGCCTCGCCAGCGACCCGAAAATCCTTTTACTTGACGAGCCGGCCGCCGGACTGTCGTCCGGCGAGTCGACCGAGATGGCGCACTTTCTGATGAAGCTCGATCCCAAGCTCGCGATCCTCCTGATCGAGCATGACATGGACGTGGTGTTCGACGTGGCGGACGAGATTTCCGTCCTGCACTTCGGAGAGATCTTGGAAACCGGGACGCCTGAACAGATCAAGAAAAGCCAGCGCGTCCAGGAAATCTATCTGGGGACCGACTAGTCATGGCGATCCTCGACGTTCAGGACATCCATACCTATTACGGCGACGCCTATGTACTGCAGGGCCTGTCGCTCCAGCTCGAGCAGGGCCACATCCTCGGCCTGCTTGGCCGCAATGGCGTCGGCAAGACGACATTGGTCAACTCGATCGTCGGGTTCAACCCGCCGCGGCGTGGCAAGATCGTGTTCAAGGGCAATGACATCACGCGCTCGGCATCGTTCGAAACTGTGCGCAGCGGCATGGGCCTCGTCCCGCAGGGCCGCCGGGTGTTCCCGACCCTGACCGTTGAGGAGAACCTTCTGGTCGCCGAAGGCCACACCGAGCGCCATGGCTGGAATCTGCAGCGCGTCTACAAACTATTTCCGCGCCTGCATGAACGCCGCAACCAGCGCGCCAAGACGCTCTCGGGCGGCGAGCAGCAAATGCTGGCGATCGGCCGCGGGCTGATGACCAATCCTGACTGCCTGATCATGGATGAACCGTCGGAAGGATTGGCGCCGATCATTATCCAGGGCCTTTGGGAAGCGATCAGCACCTTGAAGAAGGAAGGTCTCTCTATATTGCTTGTCGAGCAGAACGCGCATCTGGCACTCAAGCTTGTCGACTACGTGCATGTGATGAGCAAAGGCCAGGTCGTTTATTCCGCGAAACCCGAAGAATTGCGCGCGAACGACGAAATCAAGGCCAGCTATCTCGGTATTTAGCGACTAATTTTCGCATTCCGAATTGTGCAAATTGGTTTGCCCATTCGCACAGGTGGGGACGCCCCCTCCCACGCCAATCGGGCTTTACATCAAGGAATGGCTTGGCCGATGATGGGACCGATCGGGGCCGCCATGGTGGGGCAAGCGGCCCGGAACAGACATCGCGTCGCATCAAACACGGCCAGAATGCCACGGCCGATCAAAACGTAAGCTCCGCCAGGGGCGATAAAGGGAGGAATGCATGTCTCGCAAAGTTACGCGTCGTAAATTTATGGCCGGTACAGCGGCCGGCGCAGCCGCCGCGGCGTTCAAATTTCCAATACCGGCGATCGCGCAGGCAGCGCCATTCAAGCTCGGCCTGCTCACCGTGAAGACCGGCCCGCTCGCGCAGGGCGGCATCCAGATGGAACAGGGTGTCCTCACCTTCCTAAAGGAGAAGGACTATACGATGGCCGGCCGGAAGGTCGAGTTCATCTCCGCCGATACGGGCGGCAATCCGGCCGGCACCAAGACCAAGGTGCAGGAGCTGGTGGAGCGCGACAAGGTCGACACCATACTCGGACCGCTCGCGGCTTTCGAGTTGCTGGCTATCACCGACTACATTGCCCAGAACAAGATGCCGTTGCTGAGCCTCGCAGCCGCCGAGGACATGACGCAACGCCGTCCCAATCCATATTTCATCCGCGCCTCGGCAACCTCGGCGCAGGCCATGCATCCAATGGCCGACTATGCCGCCAAGGAATTGAAACTAAAGCGCGTCATCTGCATCTCCGAAGACTTCGCATTCGGCCACGAGCAGATGGGTGGCTTCCAGCAGACCTTCGAAGACAACGGCGGCAAGATCCTCAAGAAGATCTGGCCGCCGCTGGTCACGCCGGACTACACGCCTTACGTCGCGCAGATCGGCGATTGCGATGGCGTGTGCCAGGGCTTCGCCGGCTCGAACCCGCTGCGCTTCATGAAGGCCTATGCGAGCGCCGGCCTCAAGTTCCCGGTTGTCTCGGGCGAAACCGGCGGGGATGATGCTTTGCTCAAGAGCTTCGGCGACGAAGCGATCGGTCTCATGAGCTGCATTCCATACACGCTCGACCTCGAGACCGACGGCAACCATCGCTTCGTCCAGGGCATGCTGAAGAATTTCAATACCGTTCCGGGCCAGTATGCCGGTTTGCTCTACGTCAACTGCCAGGTGGTTGAAGCCGGCCTCAAGGCGCTCAACGGCGACTCCAGCGACAAAACCAAGTTGGTGGCGGCGATGCGGGCGGTCAACCTGACAGACACGCCACGCGGCCCGGTCAAGTTCGATCATTTCGGCAACGTGATTGGCGACTTCTACGTCCGGAAGCTGGGCAAAGAGGGCGCCAAGTACGGTCTGAGCCTCTGGAACAAAACCGTAAAGACCTACCACAACGTCAGCCAGTTCTGGACTTACGACGAGAAGAAGTTCCTGGCGCAGCCGGTCTATTCGCGCGACTACCCGCCGCTCAAGCAGTAACGAAGCAGGCGGGCATTGCTGACGCGATGCCCGCCGTTCGCGGGCGAACGAGCGCGGGAAACCAATAGCCATGTCATCCTGGCTGCTGCTGACGGTCAACAGCGTTACCTTTGGTGGCCTGTTGTTCCTGCTGTCGGCGGGATTCTCGCTCATCTTCGGACTGATGCGTATTCCTAACCTGACGCATGGATCCCTGTTCATGCTCGGTGCCTATATCGGCGCGACTTTCGCTGGCGGCCTGCTCGGAATAACGTTTGACTTCTGGCTGTCGGCGCTATTTGCAGCGCTTCTGGTCGCGGCATTCGGCGCGGTACTCGAGCGATTCCTGTTGCGTCAACTCCCCGGCCAACAACTGGCGCAAGTGCTGGTGACACTCGGCGTCTCGTTCATCGCTGCCGATTTCTGCCTGATGGTGTGGGGCGGTGACCCGATCAATGTTGCCAGTCCCAAAGCACTGGACGCCTTTCTGCGTGCCGGGCCACTGGTCGTTCCCTATTACAAGCTCACCATCATTGTTATCGCGGTCATCGTCGCGATCGCCCTTTGGCTGCTGCTCGATCGCACCCGCCTCGGTGCCATGATCCGCGCGGGTGTCGACGACCCTGACATGGCGCGCGTGGTCGGCATCAGGGTGTCGCGCTTGTTCACGATCGTCTTTGCGCTGGGCGCCGGGCTGGCGGCATTCGCCGGCATCATCGGTGGACCTATGCTCTCGGCCTATCCGGGACTCGACCAGGACATGCTGCCGCTCGCGCTGGTCGTGGTCATCCTTGGCGGCACCGGCAGCCTGCTCGGCTCTTTCGTCGGCAGCATCGTCATAGGCTTCATCTATAATTTCGGACAGGCGATGCTGCCCGAGCTTGCCTATTTCGTGCTGTTTTTGCCGATGCTGCTGGTTCTGCTCCTCCGGCCGCAAGGCCTGTTCGGCCGGCACGTGCCATGAGCCCGCGCACGATCGCCCTGACCGTAATCGCGGCGCTGCTGCTGACCGTCCCCTATTGGGTCCCAGGAGTCTATTACGTCAACGTCGCAAGCCAGATACTATTTTTCGCGATCTTCGCACTCGGACTGAACGTCCTGGTCGGCTACGGCGGCCTGGTGTCGCTCGGCCATGCCGGATTGTTCGGCGTTGCCGCCTACGCTACCGGCTACATGCTTCACATCGGTTATGGTCATTCGCTTTCAATCATCGTGGCGTTCGTGATCGGAATTGTTTCGATGGCCATGTTCGCAGTTCTGTCGTTGCGCTCAACCGGCATCGGCTTCATCATGATTACGCTGGCTCTCGGTCAAATTCTCTGGGGGCTGGCGTACCGCTGGATCAGCGTGACTGGCGGCGACAACGGCATCACTTTACACGGCCGGCCCGCGCCATTCGGTTTCGATCTCAATACGGCAAATTCGTTCTACTACATGACGCTGGTCGTCTTTGTGATAACGATGGTCTCTGTTGCGATCTTCGTCCGCTCGCCGCTTGGCGCCGCGTTGATGGGCACACGCGACCAGCCGCGCCGCATGAACGCTCTCGGCTATCATGTCTGGGCCATCCGCTTTTGGGCGTGCCTTTTTTCGGGCCTGCTCACGGCCGTGTCGGCAATCCTGTTTGTCTATTACAACCAATTCATCAGCCCTCAGACGCTCGCGCTCACCTCTTCCGCCGAAGTGCTCCTGATGGTGATCTCCGGCGGCGCCGGCACGCTGTTCGGCCCCATCGTCGGCGCCGCACTGGTTGTAGTGGTGAAGAACGTGGTGAGCGGTTACATCGAGCGCTGGAACATGCTGCTCGGCGCAATCTTCGTCGCCATTGTCATCCTGATGCCGGAAGGCCTGGTACCCGGGTCGATGCGACTCTGGCGGCTGCTCCGGCGAAG
>DASSSM010000117.1:0-7228 GCA_035708425.1 Pseudolabrys sp. | reverse complement strand
GCCCGCCGCTGGTCGTGCGTTCCGCGATCTGGGTCGCCGCCGCCGGAAGTTCGCGCGAATGGAGCCGCGCCTCACGATCGGGCGGGGCGACGAAAATTATCGTGTCGTTGATTGGCGACGGTCTCGGCGTCCTTTCAGCTGCTCCAGATGGCGCGACGCGCGAAGGCCTGATCGTGCCGGTCGTCAATGTCTCGCCGCCGAGGGCGTTGGTGCGTTGCTCAAGGGTGGTTTGCCGTTGCAGCAGGGTATTGAGCTTCTGCTCGAACTGTTCCTGGTCAAGTAGCTGACGGCTCATGACCCGATCCACCTGCGCGCGCAACTCAGCGATGCGGTCCTCGTAGGCGAACTGCATCTCGGCCTGGCGGCCGATCAGCCGCGTGAGCACGTTCTCCCGAAACGCGAAATAGGTGCCGGTTGCAATCGACCAGACACCCATCACCACCAGCGCTCCGACCACGATCCAGAACGCGACCGGTCCGATCCGGATCTGGTGGCCGGCATGCGTGAGCGTGTACCCCTTGTGGCTGCGCTGGACATGGCGCGACATTGCCGCGGCGGATGCGCGCGGACGTGAGTGGCGCGTGCCTTGCTCGGAAATCGGATGGTACGTTGACAACGAATGCGACATCAAAACTCCGCGCTTCCGTGGGAAGTCGCTGGCAGACGGAGCCGATATCAATCGGATATGGTTAAGAAACCGGTAACCGGAATACGCTATCGCTAGGATTCTGCAGCGATTGCTGAGGATTACGCATTGCGTGCAGCCAGCAAAACGTCTTGGGCGTGCCCAGGCACGCGAACTTTCGGCCAAATCTGGATGATGCGGCTGTCCGCGCCAATCAGGAATGTCTTCCGCAGGACGCCCAAAAATTTGCGCCCGTACATCAACTTCGCACCCCAGGCGCCATACGCGGTCAGCATATCCTTGGTCTCGTCGGAACCCAGTGCGATGGACAGGCGATGCTTGGCTTTGAATTTGTCCTGCGCTGTCACCGGATCTGCAGAAACGCCGAGAATAGCGGTGCCGGCCTTGGCAAAATCAGCGCGCAAGCGGGAGAACTCTATCGCCTCCTTCGTGCAACCGGGTGTATCGGCCTTGGGATAGAAGTAGAGGACGAGCTTGCCTCCTTTGAAATCACGCAGTGAAACCTTGCCGCCACCGTCCCTGCTGAGGGTGAAGGCCGGAGCCTTCGCACCCGCAATAAGTTCGCGGCCCATGTGCCTTCCTTTCGTCGTTTTCGAGCGGTCAATGTCGCACATGCCATTTGCGTCGGAGGGGCGCAACAGGTTCCATACATATGTGCCGGAGGCCGCAGCGGTCGTTTGCCTGCCCGGCTTGGCTTTACGCGCGCTGCGTCAGACAAGGGGTGCGACTAACGCATGCTAAGCGATGGACACCAGCGCGGACATCGCGTTCACCATGCTGTTGCCGTGGGCCGCGTGCCTTATCGCCACCGCGTGATGCATCGCCTGGCGCGACGGCCGTGGTTTGGCCTGCGCTACACTGTTTTCAATCTGTTTCGCAGACCCCTCGTAAGGCGCTTGCTTCTCGGTGCGGCCGTTTGCGTCTCCTTGGCGATTGTCGGAGTCCTCGGCCTGTGGTGGCGTCTGTCGAGCGGCCCGATCGAGCTCGATCTGGCTACCCCATGGCTTAAGGCAGCGATCGAGGAAAATTTCGGCGGCAGCCATTCCGTTGCGGTCGGAGGTACCCAACTCGAGCGCGACGAAAAGGGCCGTACATCATTGAGGCTCCGCGACATCGTGGTGCGTGACGCCGACGGAACGGTTGTCGCAAGTGCCCCGAAAGCCGAAGTTGGCCTCTCTGGCAGGAGTCTGATCTTCGGCCAGCTGCGTGCGCAGAGTCTCAATCTCGTCGGAGCGGAAATGGCCGTCCGTATCGAAACCGATGGGCGGCTGACCGTTTTTGCCGGAGCCGACAAGCGGCCGATCGCGACCGCCACGGCAAACAGCAATATTTCTTCCACCGATCAGCCGGCCGCTTCCACCAATCCGCAGGGCGCCTTGCGTGCAGAGTTCGAGAAGCTCGCGGGCATCATGGCGTGGATCGACGCACTCGGGCAGACCGGACTTGATGGTCACGATTTGCGTGAGCTGGGCCTGAAAAACGGCAACCTGGTCGTTGACGATCGGCGCAACGGCAAACGTTGGGCATTCGACGGCATCAACGCGAGCCTGACACGGCCACGGCGGGGTGGCGTCATCTTTCGGCTTGAGTCTGACAGCCCCGAACGGCCCTGGGTATTGAGCGCCGCAATGCGTCCGTTGGTTGACGGCGTACGCGCCGTCGGCATCGAAGCACGCAAGGTCTCGATGCATGACATTCTACTCGCGCTACGACTCAATACCGAAGATTTCGATATCGATCTTCCGGTGTCGGCGAGCGTGCGTGCTGACGTTCTGGCAGACGGAACGCCGCAAGTCGTTCAGGGCCAATTGTTTACCGAGAAGGGAACAGTCGTCGACAGAAACAACGACAAAGTCAATCTCACCATCGATCGGGCGGACGTCCGGTTCAATTGGGATAATCAGCGCCGCAATCTGGTTATTCCTTTTCAGGTTCAGTCGGGGGGCAATCAATTTACTATGCGCGCGACCCTGGACGCGCCACAGGAGCAACCCGGGACATGGCTGATCAATCTTACGCGCGGTGATTCCGTCATTGATCCCGTTATTCTTGCTCCCGGAGCATCATCGGACGATGAGGGTGTAGCGCTCAACCGAGTGGCCATGCGCCTGAAGGTCGATACGAACCGCAAACGGATCGATCTCGAGCAGGGCGATGTCAGTCGAATCGATACGCGCGCCTCACACAGTCTCGGTCTGGCACTTACAGGCCGCTTGGACTATGGCGGCAAGGAGCCTCACCTTGCTTTCGGCGTCGCGGGTACGCGCATGCCTGTCTATGCGCTGAAGCGCATTTGGCCCATCTTTGCGGCGGCGGACGTGCGTTCGTGGGTCGAGACGCATGTTTCGGACGGCATGGTTGAGCGCATTGTCATCGCAGGCAATGCGGCGGCAGCTAATTTCAGGCACGAGGGGCCGCCGATGCCTGACGACGGCCTCTCGGTAGACATTGAGACAAGTGGCACGACATTGCGTCCGATCGCGAGCCTGCCGGCCATTCGCGATGCCGACGTGACCGTGCGGATCAGGGGCCGCGCGGCGACAGTCAATGTTGGGCGCGGCACGGTTGAGGTTGCTCCGGGGCGCAGACTCAATGTCGCCGGCGGCGTTTTCGAGGTGCCTGACACCCATCCCAAGCCAGCACCTGCACGGGCAAATTTCCGGATCGACGGCTCTGTGCCAGCAGCCGTGGTGCTGCTTTCCAGTGAGGGTTTGCGTGATGTTGTCGGACTATCGCTCGACCCTGCATCCACCCGCGGCACCGTTACGGCGCAGGTTGCTGTAAAGCTGGCGATCGCGCGGACGATGTCGGACGACTCGTCTTCGTACACGATCAGCGCCGATCTTACGAACTTCGCCGCCGATAAAATGTTGCTCGGTCAGAGGCTCGAGGCATCGACGCTCAAGGTTACGGCGTCGGGGGATGGGTATCAGATCAAAGGCGATGCCAAGGTCAATGGCACGCCCTCATCCATTGATTTGCGCAAGCAAAAAGGCGATGCGGACGCCGAATTGCGCATGCAGTCGGTTATTGATGAAGCGGCGCGTCGTCGGCTTGGCATGGATATCGGCAACGCGATCACTGGCGCCATCCCGATCAAGGTTGTCGGCAAAATCAATGATGACGGGAAAGACGAAGGCTTGAACATCGAAGCTGATCTAACGCCCGTAAAAATCGACAATCTCTTTCCTGGCTGGACAAAGCCGGCCGGCCGGCCCGCGCGGGCAGGCTACAAGATGCTCAAGACCGCCAAGACCATCCGCATCGACGACTTGAGCATTGACGGCTCAGGGGCCACGATCCGCGGCTCGGTTGAACTCGATGGTTCGACAAACGAAATCCTTTCCGCCAATTTTCCGGTATTCGCCCCGTCCGACGGCGACAGGGTAGCTCTCAAGGCCGACCGCACCTCCGACGGCGTGCTGCATCTCTCCATGCGCGGCGATATCTATGACGGGCGACATTTTGTGAAGTCGTCACTGGCCGGTTCGTCGACGGACAGGAGCCGCCAAAAGCTGGTTGATCTGGACCTTGAGGTAAAAGTCGGCACGGTTGCCGGCCACAACGGCGAAACCTTGCGCGGTCTGGATTTGAAGATGTCGCGCCGCGGCGGGCACATCCGCAGCTTCGCCATGGCCAGCAAGATCGGACGTGACACGCCGTTCAACGGCGACCTGCGCATACGTTCGCGCGACAATCATCAGGTCATCTATTTTGAAACGGACGATGCAGGCGCACTGTTCCGGTTCACGGACATGTATCCCCGTATGTACGGTGGCCAGATGTGGATGGCGATGGACCCGCCGACCCAGGAACAGTCACCGCAGGTCGGCACTCTTTATATCCGCAGGTTTGTGGTGCGCGGCGAACCGGCGTTGGACAGAATTATATCCGGAGTTCCGAATTCACCCGGCGCCCCGGGTGCCCCCGCGGCCTCCGGCGTCGACTTCAGCGAGATGCGCTCCGAGTTTACGCGCGTTCCCGGCAAGATGGCTATTCGCGACGGGATCGTGCGCGGCCCCCTGGTCGGCGCGACCGTCGAAGGAAACATTGACTACGTGAGGGACGACGTGCACCTCCGGGGCACGTTCGTTCCGTTCTACGGCCTCAACAATATGTTCGGGCAGATTCCGATCGTGGGGCTGTTCCTTGGCGGCGGCAACAAAGAAGGTTTGCTCGGCATCAACTACGAGGCGGTCGGCCCGCCCGGCGCGCCAAGGATCACGGTCAATCCGGTCAGCGCGATTGCGCCCGGCCTGCTTCGGAAATTTGTTCCGTCACCGGGGACATTCGATCCGAAGTTCGCTCCGTCTCCGGGCGCGTACGATCAAAACTTTATTCCGCCTTCGCGCTAGTCAGTGCGGTTTCAGCAGCACGTGCTGTTTTTTACCGAGTGACAGCTTGATGACGCCATCCGGCGTGACGTCCTTGGTGGAGATCACGTGCTTGGCGCTTGTGATACGGTCATCGTTGACGGCGACCGCGCCATTGCCGATGGCGCGCCGGGCCTCGCCATTCGATGCCGCAAGGCCGGCCAGCACGAAGGCGTTGAGCACGCCGATGCCGGCCGACAGATCCTTTTGCGAAACCGGTATTGTCGGCAGGGACAAGGATGTGGCGCCTTCCTCGAAGGTCTTCCGCGCTGTCTCGGCCGCCTGATCGGCGGCGGTGCGGCCATGCACCAGCGCCGTTGCTTCGGTGGCGAGGATCTTTTTTGCGTCGTTGATTTCGTTACCCTTGAGTGAGGCAAGGCGCGCAATCTCATTCACCGGCAAGACGGTAAAGAGCTTGAGGAAGCGCACGACGTCGCCGTCCTCGGTGTTACGCCAGTATTGCCAATAGTCGTAAGGACTCACCTGATCGGCGTTGAGCCACACGGCACCGGCTGCGGTCTTGCCCATCTTGGCGCCGGACGATGTCGTGATCAGAGGCGCGGTCAGGGCGAACAACTGAACGTTCTGCATGCGGCGGCCGAGATCAATACCGTTGACGATATTGCCCCATTGGTCGGAACCGCCCATCTGCAGGATGCAGTCGTGCCGTTTGTTCAACTCGACGAAATCATATGCCTGCAAAACCATGTAGTTGAATTCGAGAAACGACAATTCCTGCTGGCGATCGAGACGCAACTTGACGGAATCGAAAGAGAGCATCCGATTGACCGAAAAATGCCGGCCAACATCGCGCAAGAAATCAATGTAGTTGAGCTTGTTCAGCCAGTCGGCATTGTTCGCCATGATGGCATTGCCGCCATCTCCTTCGAAGTTCAGGAATTTGGAAAATATCGCCAGGATGCCGGTGAGATTGTCATTGATAATCTGGTCAGTGAGAATTCGGCGGCTTTCGTCTTTTCCCGACGGGTCCCCGACGCGTGTCGTGCCGCCGCCCATCAGCGCGATCGGCCTGTGCCCGGTCTGCTGCAGCCAGTAGAGCATCATGATCGGCAGCAGCGAGCCGACATGCAGCGATGCCGCGGTGCAATCGAATCCGATATAGGCTGTGATCATGCCCGCCTTCGCGCGTGCATCCAGCGTCTCGGGCTCCGAGACTTGATGAATGAAGCCGCGTTCGGCCAGAACATTGAGAAAATCTGATTTATACGTGCTCATTGTCGGGTTCTCGGGCAGCGACCTTGTCGCATGCGTCGGCGAGTGGTGTAACAGGTCCGCCGTCGGATTCAACAATGGGTGGCAAGCATACCCGTCGGGGCTGGCTGCGCGAGATTGAGGCGCAGATCTTTGGGTATCTTGCCGTGCGTGCCTTAAACGACCTTCCGATCACCTTTCCGGAGTCGACCGGCTCGCCGCAGCCGTTCGACGGCGGCGTTGTCGCGCGATCCCAGATTGTTCGCGACGACCCGCAACTTCCTCTTCAGGAAGGCCGCACAAAAACCCGCGCCGAACTGGCGATAGTCATTGGTGATTTCTTCGCCCTTGCGAATGGTGCGCGTCGCAACGATGTGACCGTTGTGCCAATGGGTGTTGGCATTGTCGGAGTGGTTCATATGGTGGTCGTGATCGCTGGTGAGCAGAATCTCGCCGTCGACGCGGTATCCGTAGTTCCAGATGTAGTCGCGCGCGGGCTTCGGCAGTTTGGCGAACTGGGTGGGTGAATAGGCCCGGTCGAATCCATCGACGAATCGCCAGACCTTCGTGCCCTTGCGAATGACTTCGCCTGCAAAAACACCAAGGCCGTGGATGGCGCTTTTATCAAGGTAAGTTCTGACAAGAAGCATGTTTATTCCGCGGACGGTTGTCCGCGTGTCGCCGATTCCCCCGCCAGACACGAACCAAGCGTTGCGACGTAGGGCTCCGCCGAACTTTACGCAGCCGGCTTGCGCTCCGTCTTCAGCCGCTTGTCGAGATAGGCGCTGATCGAAGTAAGCAGCGCTTCGACCTTTCCGTCAAAGAAATGATTGGCGCCTTGCACAACCTTTTGCTCGATCACTATTCCCTTTTGAGTCTTGAGCTTGTCGACCAGCGTCGTCACGTCTTTGTGAGGGACGACGGCGTCCTTGTCCCCATGAATGATGAGGCCCGAAGAGGGGCAGGGGGCGAGGAACGAGAAATCATAAAGGTTGGC
>DASSSM010000116.1:0-3325 GCA_035708425.1 Pseudolabrys sp. | reverse complement strand
CAGCCGTGCGCGGCGTGCAGGATCGACATCAAAACCGGTCACCGGAAAATCTGCATCAAGAAGACGGCGGGCATAAACCTCGCCCATCAGGCCGAGACCGACGATGGCGACAGGAGCGCTCATCGCGAAACGCCAACCGGCCTATGCATGTGCAAAGTCCCAGTACAGTTCACGCGCCTTGCGATAGAGCGGTCCAGGCTGCAACGAGCGTTCGTCGATGCGGTTGACCGGCATGACCTTCGAGTAATTGCCTGACGAGAAAATCTCATCCGCGTTCTGCAAGTCGCGGTAACTCAATACTGTTTCGATCACGTCGACGCTGGCACCCTGCAAAAGCTTGATGACACGCTGGCGCGTGATGCCATTGAGAAATGTGCCGTTCGGCGCCGGGGTGAACACGACACCGTCCTTTCCGATGAAAATGTTAGCGGTGGCAAGCTCCGCCACGTTTCCCAGCAGATCGAGCACCACGCAGTTGCCGAAGCCGCGCGCGTTTGCCTCGAGAAGCGCGCGCGCATTGTTGGGATAGAGGCAGCCGGCCTTCGCGTTGACCGGCATGCACTCAAGACTCGGCTTGCGATAAGGCGACAGCGTCACGGAGAAACCTTCAGGATTCCGCATGGGAGCCTCGTAAAGGCTCAAACACCATTTCGTGGACTCCGGATCAGGTGCCACCAGCAATGTGCCGCTGCGCTCGGCCCAGTACATTGGACGAATATAGAGAGCCGCATCCTTGTCAAAGCGTTTCGTACCCTCGCGGGCCAGCTCGAGCCATTGCTCGGTGGAGACGGTCGGCTTGAGATGCATGGTTTCGGCGGAGGCATTCACCCGCGCGCAATGCAGATCGAGATCAGGCGACACGCCTTCGAAGGTGCGGGCGCCATCGAACACCGAAGAGCACAGCCAGGCGGCATGATCGCGCACGCCCATGATCGGGACATTCCCTTCGCGCCATTCGCCTTGGTAGAAGGTCCAGGTCTTCGACCAATTTTGTCCCGGCATAAGCCATCTCCATCACGAGCCATGCGCGGACTTGACCCGCGCCTCCATAGTGCGCTTCCACTCGGGAAGGTTCACGGATTGCCGGATGCCGGCAATGACGAACTAACGGCGCAATCTTACGATAGCGCCGGCGCAAAAGACTATGGAATCCTCATTTGGAGGAATTGATGTCGATTTTCGTTTTTGACGCCTACGGGACACTATTCGACGTCCACTCGGCGATAGCGCGGCACCGTCAGGAGATGGGACCCGATGCCGACCGGATCTCGACCGTTTGGCGAACCAAACAGCTCGAATACAGCTGGACGCTCACACTGGCCGGGCACTACACGGACTTCTGGACATTGACCGAACGTGCACTCGATTACGCGCTGGCGTTCGCCCCCGGCGCGAACCGGGCGCTCAGGCCGAAGTTGCTAGATGCCTATTTCAGGCTCGACGCATTTCCCGATGCGCGCACGACACTCAAATCGCTGAAGGCAAAAGGCTGCCAGACCGGCATTCTGTCGAATGGATCGCCAGCCATGCTCAAGGGCGCCGTGGATACCGCCGGCATCGGCAGCGACCTCGACGCGCTATTGTCTGTTGATGCGTTGAAAATGTTCAAGCCGCGCCCGGAGGTCTATTCTCTGGTCACGCAACACTTCGGATGCAAGCCCGGCGACGTCACGTTCGTCTCTTCAAACCGCTGGGACGTTATGGCTGGTGTTTCAGTCGGCTTCCGCAGCATGTGGATCAATCGCGCGAAATTGCCCGACGAGTATCCTGACTTTGCGCCGACTCGAGTCCTGACCGATCTGAATGCATTGATGGAATTCGCCTAGCACTTTGGTCGCAACGGGCCCGACTGGCGCGATCGCGCGTCACGGCCTATATGCCGCCTGCACACTCCCGAACGATTCCCCTCCATGCAGCCGATCATTTCCGTCAAAGGCCTGTCGAAAAGCTATGCGTCCGGATTCAAGGCGCTCAGCGGCATCGATCTCGACATCCGTCGCGGCGAAATATTTGCGCTATTGGGACCCAACGGAGCCGGCAAGACTACGCTGATCGGTATTATTTGCGGCATACTGGTGCCCACGCGGGGCAAGGTCACGGTCGACGGCCATGACATCATCAAGGACTATCGCGCGGCCCGTTCGCTGATCGGACTGGTGCCGCAGGAACTTCACACCGACGCTTTCGAGAGCGTATGGGCAACCGTGTCGTTCAGCCGTGGGCTGTTCAACAAGCCGAAAAATCCTGACTACGTGGAGAAAGTGCTGCGCGCGCTTTCCCTCTGGGACAAGAAAGACAACAAGATCATGACCCTGTCAGGCGGCATGAAACGGCGCGTGCTGATCGCCAAGGCGCTGTCGCACGAACCGCAGATCTTGTTCCTTGACGAGCCAACCGCCGGTGTTGACGTCGAATTGCGCAAGGACATGTGGCAGGTGGTCCGCGATCTTCGCGATTCCGGTGTGACGATCATCCTGACCACGCACTACATCGAAGAAGCCGAAGACATGGCCGACCGCATCGGCGTAATCAACAAGGGCGAAATCATCCTCGTTGAAGACAAAAACGAATTGATGCGCAAACTCGGGCAGAAGCAACTCGCTTTGCATCTGCAAAGGAAGCTTGACGCGGTACCAGCGGAGCTTTCCGCTTACAATCTCAAACTGGCGGCGGACGGCATGGAGCTGGTCTTTACGTATGACAGTCAGGTCGAGCGCACGGGGATTACCGGACTCTTGACCGATCTGAACCGTGCGGGAATCCGCTTCCGAGACCTGCAGACCACGCAAAGCTCGCTCGAGGACATATTCGTTGGATTGGTGAGCGACAGGCGATGAATCTGCGGGCCGTACAAGCGATCTACCGGTTTGAGATGGCGCGCGCGGGCCGCACCATATGGCAGAGCATTGTCTCGCCGGTCCTTTCCACGTCCCTCTACTTTGTTGTCTTCGGTGCAGCAATCGGCTCTCGCATCACCGAGATCGAAGGCGTCTCCTACGGCGCGTTCATCGTTCCCGGCCTTATCATGCTGACGCTGCTCACACAGAGCACGATGAACGCATCATTCGGAATTTATTTCCCTCGCTTTACCGGGACGATTTACGAAATTCTCTCGGCGCCGGTGTCTCCATTCGAGATCGTGCTCGGCTACGTGGGAGCGGCGGCGACGAAGTCGATCATCCTCGGTCTGATCATCCTGATCACATCCTGGCTTTTCGTGCCACTGCAGATCGCGCACCCCTTCTGGATGGTCGCCTTCCTGTTGCTGACCGCGGCGACGTTTAGCTTACTCGGCGTCATCATCGGTATTTGGGCCGAAGGCTTC
>DASSSM010000115.1:0-2534 GCA_035708425.1 Pseudolabrys sp. | reverse complement strand
GGTTATAGGGGACCGTAGGCGCCGTTACAACGCGCCGTCATGCCGCGCATTACCGCTGTTTCAGCGGCGTATATATGTCGCGAACGCGAAATCCGCGTCATCGTCAGGCCCTGCAAAATGCTCTTCACGTGACGCTTCCTGCCAGATTTCGTCGTCTATTGGCGGAAACACCGCATCACCGTCGGGCGAAGCATGCACATGCGTAATTTCCAGGCGGTCGGCCATCGGCATTGTGGCGGCGAAGATGTCGCTCCCGCCGATCACCATAATTTCATCGACCCCGCGTTTTGCCGCATCCGCACGCGCGAAGCTGAGGGCCGCATCGAGACTCGTCGCCAGCACGGCACCGCGAGCGACGAGACTGAGATCGCGCGTCAGAACTATATTGGTGCGCCCGTCGAGCACCTTGCCGATCGACTCGTGTGTCTTGCGGCCCATGATCATCGGACGATTGAGCGTCGCTTTGCGGAAATGCTGGAGGTCAGACTTCAAATGCCAGGGCAACTGGCCGTCGCGGCCAATAACGAGGTTGTCACCGATTGCTGCCACCAGCACAATTTTCATGACGCCGACTTTGAAACGGAATTGGAGAACATTGGCATCGCCTTCGGACAATACGAATAAGACAAAACTGTTCTGACTTTATTACCAACGCACGTCACGCCCTGCGTATTCCCTCCGAAAATGCGACGAAGTTCCCGCGTTAAAATCAGCTTAGCGCGACGTCTCGAAACGGCAGCAACAACGAAATCGCTTTTTGGCACCCCGGTTACACCGCCACGGCGGCCTTGATGTGTGGGTGCGGATCGTAGTTCTCGATCGAAATGTCTTCATAGCGAAACGCGAATATGTCCTTCACCGCAGGATTGAGTCGCATCGTCGGCAGCGGCTTCGGCGCCCGCGACAACTGGAGACGGGCTTGCTCAAGATGATTGAGATAAAGATGCGCATCACCCAACGTATGGATGAAATCGCCCGGCTTGTAGCCGGTCACCTGCGCCATCATCTGCGTGAGGAGCGCATAGGATGCAATATTGAACGGCACGCCGAGAAAAACATCGGCCGAGCGCTGATAGAGCTGGCACGACAGTTTTCCTTCCGCGACATAAAACTGAAAAAGGCAGTGGCAGGGAGGCAAGGCCATGTTGTCGACCTCAGCCGGGTTCCACGCAGTAACAATGAGCCGCCGCGAGTCCGGGTTGCGTTTGATCATCGCAACGACATTGCCGATCTGGTCGATGGTCTTTCCGTCCTGCGCCGGCCATGACCGCCACTGCTGGCCGTAAACGGGACCCAGTTCTCCGCGCTCATCTGCCCATTCGTCCCAGATGCGCACGCCATGCTCCTGCAGATACCTGACGTTCGTATCCCCCGCTAAAAACCACAGCAGCTCATGGATGATCGATTTCAGATGCAGCTTTTTGGTCGTCACCAGGGGGAAGCCTTCATCGAGCGCAAACCGCATTTGGTGACCGAAAACCGACAGCGTTCCGGTTCCGGTGCGGTCGCGTTTCTCGACCCCACGGCTGAGAATGAGTTCCATCAAGTCAAGATATTGGCGCATCTTTTCGAATATCGGCTGGCGACTCGAAGATGGGGAAGTTTATCGCCGGGAGCAACGGCTGGCAGCCGTTTTTCAACCGCCCAAATGCCAGCCCTCGCGCTCGACTCCTGATACAATCGCTCCGGTGCAGTTGGGGGTATGCAAATGAGCTTTGATCGCATTCTTGTTGCCCGGATTCTGTTTACTCTTATGACCGCCGGCTGGGCGCTCCTTACAGTGGTGGCTGATTTCAACAAGACCCATGCCACCAATCCGCAATGGACGCCGCACGCGCGATTCCACGTGGTGTGGCAGATCTCGAGCTATGTCGGATTGGGCCTGCTCGCCTTTGCGCTCATCTGGTGGCCAGGACCGCTTGCCGTTGAGCGGCTCTATTTCGTCGCAGCCATGGGCGCGGTCGTCTATGCGGCTTTTTTCGCGGCGCTGATCGCGATGCCGATCTACGGCGGCGGCGCCTACGACAAAAACGGCTACCAGCCGTTCAACGCGCCTATCCCGATCTTCGCGAAAAAGTGGGACGCCAATATCACCGCCTTCTCAATTCAGCTTTTGATTCTGGTGGCGGGACTATTGACGGTATCCGGCGCCATCGTCGGCTAGCGGCGCGCGGAAGCCCGCGCGCCGTCTATTTATTCGACGAATACTTCCTCGCGCCGTTTACGGATCATCGGCAGAGCCGCGAGCACCAGCAGGCCCACCGCGATAGCGATCAACACGCCTGAGATCGGCCGCGTGATGAACACGGTCGCATCGCCGCGCGCGATGAGCATCGCCCGGCGCAGGTTTTCTTCCATCAGCGGGCCAAGAACGAAGGCCAGCACGAGGGGCGCCGGCTCAAAGTCGTGCTTGGTGAGCCAGTATCCGACAAGACCGAAAACAGCCGCGATCACCACATCCGTCGGAGAGTTGTTGATAGAATAAATACCGATGCAACAGAACACGATAATCGAGGGATAGAGCAAACGATAAG
>DASSSM010000114.1:0-6805 GCA_035708425.1 Pseudolabrys sp. | reverse complement strand
CGCGCCGGAAGGTGTGCTTGCCGCTTCAGCTTTGCGCTGCATCGGCGGACAAATGCAGACACGGTTGATTATCGACACCGAGGAGCTGCGCACGCGAACCTTGAAAATGGGCATCAAGGATCCGAAGAAAAAATACCAGATCGAAGACATGGTGAGAGGCGACTGCCTCTTCGCGGCTACGGGTGTCACATCCGGGGCGATGCTCAGCGGCGTCAAATTTGGTAAGGATGTGATCGAAACCGAGACCGTCGTGATGCGCTCGGTGACGGGTACAGTACGGCGTGTCCTAGCCGAACACCGCCAATTCGATAAGTTTCATCTCGACTGATCCTTCATGCGTCACGTTCACCTCGTCGGCAGCGTGCCGCTTCGCAACGCGCGCGAGGTCTTCGCAACAGTAAGCGGCGTGCTCGGCTCGCGTCTCAAGCGCATTCCCGATGGTGAAACAGGGGAACGGTCCGACTGGATTACCTGGCTGGAGCCGGCATTCTCCGAAAATCCTGCGCTTGAAAAGTCCGACGAGCTTTTTCGCGTGCACGCGACGGGCACCGCACGTATCCGCTACCGGTTGCGTTCGGGGATGAGCGCGGATGACGTCCGATTTGAAAATCTATTTTATGCGGATATCGCCAAGGCGTCGTATGCAGAATTTTCCGCGCTTAAGCGCGAAGGGGTCGTGCCGAAGGGTTGTCGTTTCCAGATCGACCTTGTCCCGGCGCATTCGGTGACTTGGCTCTTTCTGCAGGACGATCTGCATGCGCCGCTCGATCCGGTCTACAACGACGCGCTCAAACGGGAAATCGACAAGATCGCCGCGGCACTGCCGCATGGTGATATTGCTATCCAGTTCGATGTGGCCTCGGCCGTATTCGCCCGCCTGCAGCGAGGCGCGCCAACTGCTTATGGGAAGACGCGCGCGGAGATGTTGAAGTCGTTCTCGGCGATTCTTACGGACCTTGCCGATCGCGTGCCGCCCGATGTCGAGCTTCTATTCCATTTCTGTTACGGCGACTCCAACCACAGGCACGTCGTTGAGCCGACCGATATGGGCGATATGGTCGACCTTGCAAACCGCCTTTGCGCGGATATCAAGCGCGGCGTTCAATTGGTCCATATGCCGGTGCCGCGCGATCGCAGTGACGATAACTATTTCGAGCCGCTCGCGCGCCTGAGGCTCAATCCTGAGACCGAGCTGAGCCTTGGCCTGGTTCACTTCACCGATGGTGTGGACGGTACGCGCAAGCGGCTTGCAACGGCCGAACGGCATGCGAGAGCATTTTCAATTGCCACTGAGTGCGGGTTCGGCCGCCGTGACCCAAAAACGATACCGGAATTGCTGCGCATTCACACCGAAATTGCCGGTTGATCCGGGCTGGTGCCTCGGGCGGTCTTCGCCACAATATGGGACTTCCGACAACCGATTCTTCGCGGGTTCCTCCCGCCCCGTAACACGGCCGACGCGCAATGGCTTTGCCTGCTGTGCAAATGAAGGAAAGCGACCGGCATTTCTTGGGCGTCGATCGCTCGCTGACTGGGCGGCCCTGGCGCGATCGGCTTGACGCGCGCGGCTCGGCGCTCGCTCTGGCCATTGCGCAGCGTCATGGGCTCGACGAATTGCTTGCCCGTGTTTTGGCCGGACGGAATGTCGAGGTCGATAAGGTTGAGGCCTTTCTCGACCCCACGATCAAGCACCTTTTGCCCGATCCGCATACGCTCACGGGCATGCAGGCCGCGTCCGCTCGCATTGCCGACGCGGTGATCGCCGGTGAAAAAACGGCCATTTTCGGAGACTATGACGTCGACGGTGCGACCGCTGCGGCCTTGCTCTGCCGTTATTTACGGCTCTGCGGTCTGGATCCAATCGTCCACATCCCCGACCGCATCTTTGAAGGCTATGGGCCGAACGTGGATGCGATCCGTTCGTTCGCGGAGCGCGGGGTAAAGTTGCTGATGACGGTCGATTGCGGTGTGACAAGCCTCGAGCCTCTCGCGGAAGCACGCAAGCTCGGTCTCGACACTGTCGTAATCGATCACCACCAGGCCGACGAGAGGCTTCCCGATGCGGTCGCGATCGTCGATCCAAACCGGGCTGACGACTTGTCCGGCCTTGGCTATCTCGCCGCGGTGGGGCTGGTCTTTATCACGCTTGTCGCGGTCACGCGCGAATTGCGCCAGCGCAATTTCTGGAGCGGCAATCGTCCGGAACCCGACCTGCTTTCCTTGCTTCATCTGGTAGCGTTGGGGACGGTTGCCGACGTTGTCCCGCTGCATGGTCTCAATCGAGCCTTTGTCGCCAAGGGGCTCATCGCCCTTAGGCGCCGCGAGCATGTCGGATCGACCGCGCTCATGGATGCAGCCCGTCTCGCAGGACCGCCCGAACCTTGGCACCTGGGATTTCTGCTCGGCCCACGCATCAATGCGGGCGGACGCATTGGCAGGGCCGATCTCGGCGTGCGACTGCTGTTGGAAGAAGACCCTGTTGAAGCGGCACGTATCGCCGTCGAGCTGGACCGGCTCAATCGCGAGCGTCAGCAAATCGAGCAGACGACTTTGGCGCAAGCCGAGGCCGAGGCACTTGTCGCGCTAGGTCTTGAAGACAAAGGCGCAGTTATTGTGACGGCTGCAGAAGGCTGGCACCCGGGCGTTGTCGGATTGGTAGCGGCACGCCTGAAGGAGCGCTACGGGCGTCCGGCATTTGCGATTGCGCTCGAACCGGGGGGCATCGGGACGGGCTCGGGCCGGTCAATTCCCGGGGTCGACATCGGCCGTATGGTGCGCCGCGCCGTTCAGGAGGGATTACTCCTCAAAGGCGGGGGTCATGCTATGGCCGCCGGCGTTACGCTAAAAAAAGATGCGCTCGGAGCCTTTCGCGCCTTCCTCGAGGATGCGCTTGCTGCACCAGTGGGTGTTGCGCGGCGCGATATCGCATTGCCGATTGATGGGGCGGTTTCGGCCGGTGGCTTTAATTTTTCACTTGCCGAGATGCTGTCGAGAGCCGGTCCCTACGGCGCCGGTAATCCGGAACCACTGCTTGCGCTTCCAGCCCACACCCTCGTTTATGCAGATCCTGTCGGCGAAAGCCATTTGCGGGCACGATTCCGGTCCGGCGATGGAAAATTCGTCAATGCCATCGCATTTCGGGCCATGGGCCATCCGCTTGGACGAGCTCTGCTCGACAACCGCGGCCGCGTATTGCATGCGGCAGGTCACATCGCCGTTGATCGCTGGCAGGGCGAAGAGCGCGTCCAATTGCGGCTTGTCGACGTCGCACCCGGCTGATTGCCAAAGCGCAAAGGGCCGGATTCCGCCCGATTAAAATCTAATGCCGCGGAAAAATTCGACACAAATTTCGGCGGCTGCGAACTTGCAAATAACCATTTTCCGAATTCGGCATTTTTTCAAAGCCGCGATGATCTACAGTCGTCGCTGCTAATCACTCATTCACACTTGCTACGTCGCGGCTTCACCCGTCATGGCTGTGCATTCGGCTGACGAACCCGATCCGATTGGGCGCTGAAACGCACGCCGGGGATTTTCAGCGTTTTCGTTGGCGCGACAACCGTTGTGAGCGGCCGTTCGTCATTTATTGAGAGCAGATTGCGGCCGGGGTAACCTCACCGGCGAGGGCGATTCGTGCGCCCGAGTTCGCGTTGGCGTGCTCGCGCACCATCGAAGCGATGCCTTTGCAAATAGGGGGCGCCCTTGGCACTTAATTTCAGATCAATCTTGCCGGTTGATCCGGTCGCTCAACAAGACAATACCGGCGCGTTGTCCGAGCAGTTCGTTACGATCGGCGCTGCCTCACTGGCGTTGCTCGTCGTCGCGGCGATCGCCGTCCTGATGGGAATGGATTGAATCGCCTTTGGTTGATTGCGCCTGGCGACGGCTCCGATATCTGCATGCTCTTGCGCGATACCCCGATATCGAAACGAGGGTAGGGGTCGTCGCCTGCTCGGTGCTATGCTAGTGAATCCCGAGGAGAGCCATGCCGCAGACGATCACGACAGGTTACAAGGCCTTGTGCGAGGCCGCTGAACGAGAAATCGAGACCTTGCCGGTTGAGGAGGCGATCAAACTGGCGGGGCGCAACGATACGGTGCTCGTCGATATTCGTGACATCCGTGAACTGCAGCGAGAGGGCAAGGTGCCGGGCGCTTTCCACTGTCCGCGCGGGATGTTGGAATTCTGGATCGATCCGCAGAGCCCGTATCACAAACCGATATTTGCGGACGACAAGAAGTTCGTATTCTTCTGCGCTGGCGGGCTGCGGTCCGCGCTTGCCGCACAGACGGCACAAAACATGGGATTGAAGCCCGTCGCCCACATTAAGGGCGGATTTGGTGCCTGGAAAAAGGCCGGCGGTCCGGTGGACGCGGCCGAGGCTGGTTCCGCGCAGGCCAAAAAGTAACAACCATTCAGCGGCCTGTTCAGGCCGATCAGAAAATTTCGCTTGTTGTGTTTTCAAGCTTGCCGCAGTTTCTGCGCGGGTGGAGATCGGAATATGGCGCTGACATTGATCATCGGTAACAAAAACTATTCGTCATGGTCGCTTCGGCCCTGGATTGCCATGAAAGTGGCGGGGATAACTTTTGAGGAAAAGGTTGTTCCTCTGTATGAGCCGGGTAGCCGCGAACAGATCTTGCAATACTCGCCGGCCGGCAAGGTTCCTGTCCTCGTGGATGGTGACCAACGGATTTGGGAATCTCTCGCTATCCTCGAATATCTCGCCGAGAAATTTCCCAAACAAAAGTTTTGGCCCGACAATGCGCGTGCGCGGGCACATGCGAGGATTGTGGCGACCGAAATGCATGCTGGCTTTCAGCCTCTGCGCAAAAGTTGTCCGATGAATCTTTGGTTGCCGGTGAAGTCGCGGCCTCAGTCGGAAGAGGTTATGGCCAATGTGCGGCGTATAGAATTCCTGTGGGCGGATTGTCGCGCGCGGTTTGGGCAGGGCGGACCGTTCCTATTTGGCGCTTTTGGGGCGGCAGATGCCATGTATGCGCCTGTGGTGGCACGATTGCATTCGTACGGCCTGACTGTCAGCGACGCGACGCGTAACTATATGGATGCGGTGATGGCTCTGCCGGCCTGGGCTGAATGGCGGACAGCCGCGCTTAAGGAGAGTTGGATTTTAAAAGATGACGAACCGGAATGGCCTCTGGTGCGCGGGGTTCCTGTCGCCTGATGATGCGCAGTTGCGGCGCGAACCGTTGGGCTTCGCTGCGACGATACGCTTTTTGTCAGCGGCTACGTCGCGTTCCAGGAGGTGAGCGCGTACCGTCAAGCCGACGAGGATTTGTCGTCTGCTTTCAAATGTCGGATCAGTTCATCGATGAAAGCGCGCTGACCAGGCAGGATCTTTCGCCGAGCTTTCGTAACGCTGAAATAGGCGACACGGTCGATTTCGGGAAAGTTGTGTGTCTTTCCCGATCGTGGCGGCCATTCCATCGCGAATTGGTTGCTTGAAAACCCGCTCAGATCAAAATCAGCCTCCATTGCGAAGGCGTGGACTATTTTCCCGCTCTTTTGACGTAGTGGCGTGAGCGCCGTGAATGGTCCAGCGGGCGTAAGGCCGGTTTCCTCGTTGAATTCGCGCTTTGCGCAAGTGAGCGGGTCGCCGGATTCGACGTTGCCCTTCGGGATCGACCAGGCGCCTTCGTCCTTGTTGCGCCAATAGGGCCCGCCCGGATGCGCAAGCAGGAATTCAAGTGTCGGCTTTCGTCGGAAAGCCAGAATACCGGCGCTGACCTCCGACCGACGGGGCACGATCGCTACCAGGGCCGCTCGACAGAATTGGTCACGTGGTCACGATCCGGCGAAGTAAAGCACAGACCGACGCAGAGGTAGGGCAGCTCCGGATGCGGATTGTGCCCACGATGAAATTTGGCGATCGGCTCGGAATAGCATTCGCCAGCTTTCGCCTTCACCAGCACGCCCTCCTGGAAATGCGCTTCGAACAATCCTTGTAGCGCTACGAAAAATGCTGCGCCGTTGTGGCAATGCCAGTTGGTGTATCCTTCGGGCACGATTTCGGCATTGTAGATCTGTACTTTTACCTGCGGGTCGCGCGGCAGCGACGCATAGAGGCAATCGAGAAGAAGATTGCGATGGAAACCAGTCCAGGCGGCACAATGCCCTCGAGCTTGAGCTTGAGATCCTTGTAGTTATCGGTCTTGGCATGCATTTCGTCGCCCCACGATTTAGAGAAGCGGGCGAGCCTAGTACGCCGGCGGGCTTGAAGTGAAGCGTCGAAAATGAAAGTCCGGCGGGGCGTGGCGGGCTTTGATTTTACCCCGCCGTATTCTTCGCCTTACCCTCCGGCCAATGTCGTGTCGGCTGACTACGCTCCAACAAGAAAATGTCAGGCGTTACGCGCGCACGTACACGCCCCGTGCCGATGATGCCCGGCACGGGGGTATGTCACGCACTCGTAACGCTACGCTACTACTGCTTCGAGCCGGTTGTGCTCTTCTTGGGATTCGGTGAGCAGTTCAGGTTCTGGGGCTTGGCGTCCTTTTCGCAGGCCGCCAGGCTTGCATATTTACAATTAAGCGGTCCGCCCGCGGACGTGGCAATGCAAAACGCGGCATTTCCCGTCGTCTGCGGCGCCTGCATGCCGCCGGGCGAAGAGCTTGTTCCCATTGTGCCTTGCGCCTGGGCAATTGAAATGCCCGAGACAAGCGCCACAATGGCAGTAGCTGTAGTCAGGGTTTTCATCATTTGCCTCCTGAGGAGCTAGTGCCGACAGCAGATAGCGGCACTTCGGAACAACGGTGCCGCCACGACGACGTTCCCGGAACCCGGC
>DASSSM010000113.1:0-5957 GCA_035708425.1 Pseudolabrys sp. | reverse complement strand
GCGATGATGGCGTCGCAACCGTTCGCTTCCAGAATCGCGCCTCGTCGACTGTCGTCGCGGAGCAGATGATTTTGCATCCCGCAGCCTTGACCCTCGCCATCAATTCTTTTTCAGGCAGGCCATAGTGAAAGCTCACGACCGCGGGTTTTGTCTCTTCGACGATTGCGCAACTGGCTGCGTCAAATGGCTTGCGCGCCGCGTCTGCGACGGGCGTGGCCGGATCAATGCCGAACTCGAGATAGTAAGGCTTGAGCCGTTCCCGCCACGCGTGTTCGCGCGCATTGCTTGGCACCGGCATCTTGTGCGCGAGAAAATTGAGATTGAGCGGCTTGTCGCCCGCTGCCGCGCGGAATTGCTCGACCTGCGCCCGAACCTGCTCGCCGCTCAGCATGCCGGCCGGCAGGGCGCCAAGCCCGCCCGCCTTTGCGACCGCAATCGCGAGCTCGGCGTCCGATGCTCCCGCCATTGGCGCCTGGAGGATCGGGACATCGATCGCGAAGAGATCCAGAAGCGTTCGGTCCGGCCACATTGGCTTGCCCCCGCTGTTCCACTGGTGGCGACGTTAGCGCTTTCAATCCGGCATATGAATTCGCGACCGGTTAACGGCGCCTGCTAGGGCGGCGAAGGATGTCGTGTAAGGTGAGCTGAATCGATACGGAGTGAGCTACAATCAGCAATGCCAATTCGAACCCACGACCGCTATCCCTACTCTCCTATTTCCTCCCGGCCGGTCTACGATTGGCCGGGCGGCAAGCGCCTCGCCGTCTACATCGGCCTTAACCTCGAGTGGTTCTCCTTTGGCGAGGGATTGGGCGCAGAGCTCGCACCAGGTGGGCCGCAGCCTGACGTCCTCAACTACGCATGGCGCGACTACGGCAATCGAGTCGGTGTCTTCCGCCTGGCGGAACTCTTCACTGATCTGAAATTGCCGGTATCGCTTCTGGTCAATGCAGAAATGTATCGCCACGCACCGCAGGCAGTCGCCGCACTCCACGACGCCGAGATCATCGGGCACGGCCGGACAAATTCAGAGCGCCAGGGCACGCTGACCGAGGTGGAAGAGCTCGCGCTGATTGCCGAAACGACAGCGGCAATCGAAAAACACTCCGGCAAGCGTCCGCAAGGTTGGCTCGGCCCTTGGATATCGCAATCTCCGCTCACTCCGGATCTTCTGCAGGAGGCCGGCTATCGCTACCTGCTTGACTGGTGCCATGACGACCAGCCGGTCTGGATGAAGACCCGCGGGGGCCGCATTTTGTCGTTACCCTACCCCCAGGAGCTCAACGACATTCCTCAAATTGTCGCACGCAAGCGCGAAGGATCTGATTTTGCCGACATGATCGTGGACGCCTTCGAGGTGATGCAGCACGAAAGCAAAAAACGGCCCCTCGTCATGGGCATTGCATTGCATGCCTATATTGTCGGATGGCCGCACCGGTTCAGGCATCTTGCTCGCGCCCTCAAGCATATTGTGGGCCGGGCAGAGTCGAGTGTGTGGTTCACCACGGCAGGCAGCATTGCGGCTCACGCAGAAAGCCTCCCATCCGGCACGGTACCTTGAGGTTCGTCGTTTGGCGGCTTGCGAGCCCCGTGTTAGCTGCTAAGCCATGCCCGTCATCCTTCCGCTCACAGAGGCTGCTGCACATTTCCCGCCGCGTGGTGTTCTACTGGGCATTGACCTCGGAACGAAGACGATCGGCGTTGCCGGGAGCGACCCCGATCGCAAGCTCGCAACCGGGATCGAGACCATCGTGCGGAAAAACTTCTCTACCGACGCACAGCGGCTGCTGGCGCTCGCCGCCGAGCGCTCTGCGGTCGGCTTCGTGCTAGGTCTTCCCATCAATATGGATGGAAGCGAAGGCCCGCGCGCGCAGTCGACACGAGCTTTCGCGCGCAATTTTGGCAAGCTCACCGACCTGCCGATCGCGTTTTGGGATGAGCGCCTCTCGACCGCCGCCGTCGAGCGGCAACTGATCGAAGCGGATGTCAGTCGCAAAAAGCGCGCGGCAGTGATCGATCAGCACGCTGCGGCATTCATTCTGCAGGGCGCACTCGACCGCCTGGCTCGCATCTAAAAAGAAGCCGCCCCGAAGAGCGGCTTCCCAATTTCTCGCAACGAGTACTAACGCTGGGAGTCAATCGTGAAATTGTTTGTGCTGTGCTCGTCCTGCCATCTTGGATAGTATCGATACCTCGGTGCCGGCACGTAAGCGTAGCTATCGTAACCGTAAGAGTCGTACGCGTAGCCCGGCGAGTAAGCATATGCAGGTTCGTCATAGTATCCGTAGTAGCCGCCGTTATAGGCGGAACTGGCGATCGCAGCGCCCGCAATTGCGCCCACGCCGAAACCGATCGCGGCCGCGTTGCGCCCGTTCCGCGCTTCGCTCGGTGTCGCTGCCGCAAGCGCCAGCGCGCCCGTCAACGCCACTGCAGCGGTGCATTTGATCAACGTCTTCATTTTGGTCTCCTTCCGTGTCGGCTTAGACGTATCGAAAGAAAACCCGGGAACACGGAGTCTGGTTCCTGAGATATGCAATTCTTGCAGTAACGAAATGTCGCGCGTTGTTCACGATAATTTGGAGGAACAGTGCAAAAAAGGGCGGGCCCGGCGGGGCCCGCCTGCTCACGGCCTTCTCACCATTTCGGATTGTAAGTCGGATCGAGCGGATCCCGCGCTAGCGGATTGGCGCAGGAGCCCCTGTAGCCGAAGGGCCGGCTGGAGTCGGTCGCGATCCAGCACTGCCCATAGCGCCGGCCGGCGTACCCCTGCTGCGGAGCATAGGCATAGCTCGAGTCGGCCGACTGAAGTTGGTAGGTCGTTGCGTTCCTCGCCTTTTGAGCTTCCCGCGCCAGCGCCGGTGTACCGGCGGCAGCGCTCAAAATGACGATCCCGGCAATTGCGATTGCATACGCGAAGAAGGTTTTCTTCTGCATCGTGCCCTCCATTTTGGCCAGCCTGGTTGATTGCGCAGAGAATTTGAGGGAGGTCCGCAAAATGCGCCCCCGCGGCTGGCAGGAGCGCGGCCGCAATGCTGCTTACAGGGTGTTAAGGAAAGGCCGCTCGGCCCCGCAGCGCTGTCGCTAAATTTGACTCGAAGATGCCGCAAATCGGAGGGTCCGTGGCATGCAAGGAGCCTATTAACGATCGCCGCGAGGACTTGTGAATCGGCGGGTGGCGCCCTTGCCGCGGCAGCGGGTTGCGCCTATAGGTCTTGCTTTAATGACCATTGCGCCGAAACCCTCATTCGTCCTCAGCAGACGGCACTTGTTGGGGATCGAGGGGCTTTCCCAAAACGACATTTCCGGCCTCCTCGACCTTGCCGAGGAATTCGTCGAACTCAATCGTCAGGTCGAGAAGAAGCGCACCTCGCTGCGCGGCCGCACCCAGATAAACCTGTTTTTTGAGGTCTCGACCCGGACCCAGGCCTCTTTCGAGCTCGCGGGCAAACGCTTGGGCGCCGACGTGATGAACATGTCGACCAGCTCGTCCTCGATGCGCAAGGGCGAGACCCTGATCGACACGGCGATCACGCTCAACGCCATGCACCCGGACATTATCGTGGTGCGCCATCACGCCTCCGGAGCGGTCGAGTTGTTGGCACGAAAAGTCGATTGCTCCGTTATCAATGCCGGAGATGGATCGCATGAGCACCCTACTCAGGCCTTGCTCGATGCGCTGACAATCCGCCGCAACAAGGGACGCATCGAGGGGTTGCTCGTTGCAATCTGTGGCGACATCCTTCATTCGCGTGTGGCTCGTTCCAACATCATCCTGCTCAACGCCATGGGGGCGCGCGTCCGCGTCGTCGCACCTTCGACGCTCTTGCCGCCCGGTGTCGAACGTTTTGGCGTCGAGGTGGCGCGCGACATGCGCGAGGGCCTCGCCGATGCCGACATCGTCATGATGTTGCGGCTTCAAAAAGAGCGCATGAACGGTTCGTACGTGCCGTCGATGTCCGAGTATTTCCAGTACTACGGTCTTGACGAAAAGAAGCTTGCCTATGCGAAACCGGGCGCTCTCGTCATGCATCCGGGTCCGATGAATCGCGGCGTCGAGATCGACTCCATTGTCGCGGACGGCGCCCAGTCGCTGATCCGCGAGCAAGTCGAAATGGGCGTTGCGGTGCGCATGGCGGTGCTCGAAGCGCTCTCACGAAATCTGCCGAACGCATGACGATGATGTTATCCGACCGCCGCCCGATCCTGCTCGCCAACGCCCGGATCGTCGATCCGTCGCGCGATGTCGATATTGTCGGCGACCTGCTGATCGCCGACGGCGTGGTGCGCGAGGCGAAGAAAGGCATTGGGGCTGCCGGCGTGCCGGAAGGCACCGACGTCATCGACTGCCGCGGCAAGCTCGTCGCTCCCGGCTTGATCGACATGCGCGCCTTCATCGGCGAGCCAGGCGAAGCCAGCCGCGAAACACTCGCCTCGGCCAGCCATGCGGCCGCAGCCGGTGGTGTTACGACGATCATCTGCCAACCGGATACGTCGCCAGCAATCGATAATCCTGCAACCGTCGACTACGTCCTTCGGCGCGCGCGCGATACGGGCATCGTCCACGTTCATCCTATGGCTGCGATCACCAAAGGCCTCGAGGGCAAGGAAATGACGGAGATCGGCCTGCTCAAGGCGGCCGGTGCCGTAGCGTTTACCGATGGCGCCAAGAGCGTCACCAACGCACAGGTCATGCGCCGCGTCCTCACCTACGCCGGCGACTTCGACGCTCTAATTGTGCATCACGTTGAAGATCCAAATCTGGTCGGCGACGGCGTCATGAACGAAGGCGAATTCGCCGCTCGGCTTGGCCTGCTCGGAATACCCAAGGCTGCCGAAACGATCATGCTCGAGCGCGACGTGCGTCTTGTCGCCTTGTCGGGCGGCCGCTATCACGCCGCCACTGTCACCTGTGCGGAGACGCTCGAGGTTCTGCGCCGGGCAAAGGACGCGGGCCTGAACGTCACCGCTTCCGCCTCAATCAACCACCTTACGCTCAACGAGATTGATATCGGCCCCTACCGTACCTTCCTGAAACTGTCGCCCCCACTGCGCGCCGAGGACGACCGAAAATTGCTGGTCCAGGCCGTCGCGAGTGGCCTCGTGGATGTGGTGGTGTCGGATCACAATCCGCAGGACGTGGAGACAAAGCGTCTGCCGTTTGCAGAGGCTGCGCCGGGCGCGATCGGTCTCGAAACAATGCTGAGCGCCGGACTGCGTCTCGTCCATAGCGGCGAGGTTGAGTTGACGGCCCTGCTGCGCGCGATGTCGACGCGCCCGGCGGAGTTGCTGGGCCTCCCCGGCGGCACGCTCAGAAGCGGTGCGCCTGCCGACGTCATTGTAGTTGATACCGAGCTTCCCTGGGTCCTTGACCCAAATGAGCTCAAATCGAAGTGCAAAAACACGCCCTTCGACGAAGCACGGCTCACCGGCCGCGTTGTCCGCACGATAGTCGCCGGGCGAACTGTCTACGAGTACGTATGACCGCCGCTTTCGCCTTCGTTTTCGGGTACCTGCTGGGCTCGATTCCGTTTGGCCTCCTGCTCACGCGCGCAGCCGGCGGCCCCGATATTAGAGCGATCGGATCGGGCAATATCGGCGCAACCAACGTTTTGCGCACCGGCAACAAGGTCCTCGCCGCAGCGACGCTGCTCTGCGACATGCTCAAAGGCACCATCGCTGTCCTTGCCGCGGCGCGTTATGGTGCTGATCCAGCGCTTGCGGCCGCACTTGGCGCGTTCCTCGGCCATCTCTTTCCGGTCTGGCTCAAATTCAAAGGCGGCAAAGGGGTCGCCACTTATATTGGTCTGCTTATCGGGCTCCATTGGCCGGCGGCATTGTTCTTCTGCATCGTGTGGCTGGTCGTTGCTGCGGCCACCCGCTATTCCTCCCTCGCCGCTCTCGTCGCGAGCGCGCTTACACCATTCGCACTCTGGTATTTCGGCTTGCCCAGTGTCGCG
>DASSSM010000112.1:0-6418 GCA_035708425.1 Pseudolabrys sp. | reverse complement strand
GCCCAATTGGATTTGGCATTAAGCCGCCCAAATGTGGTACATGCAGCCGTGCTTGCCGGACCCGGAAGCGAGACATTTCTCGCGCGCGTTGCGCGTCTGACGCGTTTTCGGACCGGTTTTTCGCCCGATGCAGTTAGCGCGCATGCGCCGACGGACGGCGCATAAGGACACAGTACGGAATGAGCGAGACAAAGAACCCCGGTGAGAAGAAACTTAGCGTCTCCGGTAAGACGCTGACGCTCAAGCCTCGTTCCGAGACGGGAACGGTGCGCCAAAGCTTCAGCCATGGCCGCAGCAAGCAGGTCGTGGTCGAGAAGGTCAAACGGCGCATGGTCGGGGGCGAAACCAAGGCGGAAGCCCCGCCCGCAGTTGAACCCAAGAAGCCTGCCGGCAAGGCAGCTGCAGCGCCGGCTGCCGGCCGCGCCGCGGTGCAAGCCGAGACAGCCCCCAAGCCAAAGCCTTCGGGCGTCGTGCTCCGCACGCTGACCGAGGAAGAACGGAGTGCCCGCGCCCATGCGCTCGCCGACTCGCGCGTGCGTGAAGCAGAAGAGCGTAAAATTGCCGAAGAAGAGGCCCGCCGCCGTGCCAGCCGCGAAGCAACCCATCGTACCGAACGGGAGGCCGCGGAAGCACGCAAACGCGATGAAGAAGAGCGCCGCAAACACGACGAGGAAACCAAGCGCAAGGCCGGTGAAGTCGCCAAGAAGCGATTCGGCGTGGATGAAACTCCGCGCAGCGGACCGGGCGCCCGTCTCACACTCGAAGCCGACGAAGATGAAGCGCCGCGCAGCCGGCGTGGCGCCGGCCGGCCGGCAACCGCTCCGCGCGCGGCACCTCGCGTTGGTGCCGAGAAACAGCGCGGACGTCTTACCGTCATCAATGCGCTTAGTGCCGGTGAAGTTCGCGAGCGTTCGGTCGCCTCATTTCGCCGCCGTACCCAGCGGCTCAAGGGCGTCACGTCGGCGGAGCCGAAAGAAAAGCTCGTGCGCGAGGTCACTATTCCCGAAGCGATCACCATTCAGGATCTCGCCAACCGCATGTCCGAGCGTGCGGTCGACGTAATTCGCCTGCTCATGAAACAGGGGCAGATGGCGACAATCAATGACGTGATCGACGCCGATACCGCTCAACTCATTGCCGAAGAAATGGGCCATACCGTGCGCCGTGTGGCGGAAGCCGACGTCGAGGAGGGTCTTTTCGACGTAGCCGACGACCCGGCGCAGCTCGCGCCACGCGCTCCCGTCGTCACCGTCATGGGCCATGTCGATCACGGAAAAACGTCGCTGCTCGACGCTATCCGCTCGTCGGAAGTCGCTGCCGGCGAAGCCGGAGGCATCACGCAGCATATCGGCGCCTACCAGGTCACCGCGCCGTCGGGCGCCAAGATTACCTTCATCGACACGCCGGGCCACGCGGCTTTTACGGCGATGCGAGCGCGTGGCGCCAAGGTCACCGACATTGTCGTGCTCGTGGTAGCCGCTGACGACGGAGTGATGCCGCAGACGGTAGAGGCCATTCACCACGCCAAGGCGGCGAAGGTTCCGATTATCGTCGCCATCAACAAGATCGACAAACCTGACGCCAATCCGACTCGCGTGCGCACTGATTTGCTGCAGCATGAAATCCAGGTTGAATCCTTGGGCGGCGACGTGGTGGACGTTGAAGTGTCCGCTACCAAGAAAATAAATATCGACAAGCTGCTCGAAATGCTCGGGTTGCAGGCGGAAATCCTCGATCTGAAAGCCAACCCGACACGTGCGGCGGAAGGTACCGTCATCGAAGCCAAACTCGACCGCGGCCGTGGCCCGGTTGCCACCGTGCTCGTCCAGCGCGGCACGCTGCATGTCGGCGACCTCGTGGTCGCTGGAGCCGAATGGGGGCGGGTGCGCGCCCTTATGTCGGACACTGGCGAACCGATCGGCAGTGCCGGACCATCGACACCAGTAGAGGTGCTTGGCTTCTCGGGTACACCGGATGCCGGCGACCGCTTGGCAGTGGTAGAAAACGAAGCCCGCGCGCGCGAAGTCACCGATTATCGCGCACGACAGAAGCGCGAGAAGATGGCCGCACGTGCCACCGGCATGCGCGGCTCGCTCGAGCAGATGATGGCGCAGGCCAAAACGTCCGGCCGCAAGGAATTCCCGCTGGTGATCAAGGCCGATGTGCAGGGTTCGGTCGAAGCCATCATTGGCGCATTGGACAAGCTTGCAACCGACGAAGTCGCCGCCCGCGTACTGCATTCAGGTGTCGGCGGTATTTCTGAATCCGACGTCACCTTGGCCGAAGCGTCTGGCGTTCCGATCATCGCGTTCAACGTGCGCGCCAACAAGGAAGCGCGCGAGGCAGCCGAACGCGCCGGCATCGAAATCCGCTACTACAACATCATCTACGACCTGGTGGATGACGTTAAAAAGGCGATGTCGGGCCTGCTCGCTCCGACGCTGCGCGAAACCATGCTCGGCAATGCGCAGATCCTCGAGATCTTCAACATTTCCAAAGTCGGCAAGATCGCCGGCTGTAAGGTCACCGATGGCACCGTCGAACGCGGAGCAAACGTACGGCTGATCCGCGACAACGTGGTGATCCACGAAGGAAAATTGTCGCAACTCAAGCGGTTCAAGGATGACGCGCGCGAAGTCGGCGCCGGCATGGAATGCGGCATGGCCTTTGAGAACTACCAGGACATGCGGCAAGGCGATGTAATCGAATGCTACCGAGTGGAGCAGATTCAACGCAGCCTGTGAGTCCGAATCTCACGGCTAGGCGCTAGGACCGCTCCACTTTTTTCCACCGTCATGCCCGGGCTTGTCCCGGGCGTCCCGATAAGGAGGGCACGGCGCGTGCCTTCCTCAGCGAGATGGCCGGCACAAGGCCGGTCATGACAAATGCGATTTTGGATTTACAATGACAAGGCACAAACAACATCATCGCGATTCACCGCCTGGCGGCTCGCAGCGCCAGTTGCGGGTCGGTGAACTTGTGCGTCACGCGCTCGCCGAAATGCTCACACGCGGCGACGTGCATGATCCCGTCATCGAAAGGCACATGATCACAATCCCGGAGGTGCGGGTCAGCGCCGACCTGCGGCTTGCCACCATCTACGTGATGCCGCTTGGCGGGCGCGATGCCGAAGAAGTCGTCGCCGCCTTTGAACGGCACAAGAAATTCCTCCGCGCCGAAATTGCTCATCGAATCAATTTGAAATTCGCACCCGATATCCGCTTCCGGGTCGACGACCGCTTTGCCGAGGCTGAGCGCATCGACAAGCTGCTGCGCTCTCCTGATGTGCAGCGCGACCTGAAGCATGACGAGGACAGCGAGTGACCGAACACGATCTGAATGACGTCGATTACGTGCACTCCGCCCGAGCGCCGGACGACGGCGGCGAGAGGCCGAAGCAGAAGAAACGCGACAAGCGCGACGTGCACGGCTGGGTCGTGCTCGACAAGCCTGTGGGCATGACATCGACGCACGCAGTCAGCGTCGTGAAGCGGCTATTCAGCGCGAGACGTTGTGGTCACGCCGGCACGCTCGACCCGCTTGCTTCCGGCGCGCTGCCGATCGCGCTTGGCGAAGCAACCAAAACCGTTCCATTCGTAATGGACGGCCGCAAACTCTACCGCTTCACCATACGATGGGGAGAAGAGCGCGACACCGACGATGCCGAAGGACGCGTCGTTGCCACCAGCAAGGAACGGCCCTCACCGGAGGCAGTGCGCGCGCTTCTGCCTTTCTACACCGGCCTCATTCAGCAGATTCCGCCGCGTTACTCGGCGATCAAGATCGAGGGAGAGCGGGCTTACGATCTCGCCCGTGACGGCGAGCGGGTGGAACTTGCACCTCGGCCAGTCGAGATCGGCCGACTGGAGCTCGTTAACATTCCCGACCCGGATCATGCCGTGCTGGAAGCCGAATGCGGCAAGGGCACGTATGTTCGCTCCCTGGCGCGCGATCTCGGCCGCGCTTTCGGCTGTTTTGGCCATGTCAGCGCCCTTCGCCGGGCAGCAGTCGGGCCATTCGGCGAAGAAACCATGATTTTGCTGGAACAACTGGAGGCTCTATGCCATAGAGCCGCGTCCGGCGAGGGCAGCCTCGCCGACGCTCTAATGCCCGTTGAGACCGCGCTGGACGACATCCCGGCGCTGGCCGTCAGCCGGGCAGATGCGGCAAGGCTTCAGCGAGGCCAAGCCGTCTTGTTGCGCGGACGGGACGCACCCAATTTCCGCGGCACGGTTTATGTCACGGTATCGGGCCAACTTCTGGCTCTTGCCGAACTGGATCGTGGCGAGATCGTCCCCAAGCGCGTGTTCAACCTCGCCGGCCTGATGGGCAGAGCCGCGCGTAAGAAAGGATGACCGATGTCGGTGACCGCCGGCCGCAAGGCCGAAGTAATCAAGACGTATGCCAAGAAGCCCGGGGATACCGGCTCGCCAGAAGTGCAAGTGGCGATCCTCTCCGAGCGCATCAATAATCTTACCGAGCATTTCAAGTCCCACGTCAAGGACAACCACTCTCGTCGTGGATTGCTCAAGATGGTGGGCCAGCGCCGCCAGCTGCTCGATTATCTGCGCCGCACTAACGAAGCGAGTTACAAGAATTTGATCGAGAAGCTCGGCATCCGCCGATGATTTATTCCGCGCAGGGCACGTAAGCCCTACGCGCTTCGTGCAGCGAATGCGTAAGAGCGTTCGCTTGATTGAGCCGGCGGCGATAGGCGCGGCCGGCAGTTTGGCAAGAGCCGATAAGGATCGCCTCTTGCAGCAAGGCAAGGTTCGAAACGCCATGGCAGGATCGCCAGACGCTGTTGCTCCCCGCGCTGCGGTAACGCGCGACAGCTTCTCGCCGTCTTGCTCATGGCTTTCGGGACTCGCCGAAAACCATGAGAGAAAGACACAATGTTCGATATGCATCGCGTTGAGCTCGATTGGGGTGGGCGCAAGCTAACCCTCGAGACAGGTCGCGTAGCGCGCCAGGCCGACGGTGCCGTACTCGCCACCTACGGCGAGACGACCGTGCTCGCCGCCGTAGTGGCGGCTAAGCAGCCGAAGGAGGGAATCGACTTCCTTCCGCTCACCGTCAACTACACCGAAAAATATTACGCGGCCGGCCGCATTCCCGGCGGCTACTTCAAACGCGAACGCGGCCCGACCGAAAAAGACACTTTGACGTCGCGGTTGATCGACCGGCCGATCCGTCCGTTGTTCGCCGAAGGCTGGCGCTGCGATACCCAAGTCACGGTCACCGTGCTTTCGCACGACATGGAGAACGACCCCGACATCGTCGCCATGGTAGCAGCCTCCGCGGCGCTCACGCTGTCCGGCGCTCCCTTTATGGGGCCGATTGGCGGCGCGCGCGTCGGCTTCATCAACAACGAGTATGTACTCAATCCGGCTCTCGACGAGATGCCGGAAAGCCAGCTTGACCTCGTGGTCGCAGGCACCAATGACGCGGTGTTGATGGTTGAATCGGAAGCAAAAGAATTGTCCGAAGAAATCATGCTCGGCGCCGTGATGTTCGGTCATCGGCATTTCCAGCCGGTGATCGAGGCCATCATCAAGCTCGCTGAAAAAGCGGCAAAAGAGCCGCGCGAACTTGCGCTGCCCGACAATGCCAAGCTTGAGAAGGAAATCCTCGGTCTGGTGGAGAAAGACCTGCGCGCGGCCTATTCGATCCCGCGCAAGCAGGAGCGCCAAGATGCCGTTGCTGCCGCGAAGGACAAAGTGATCGAACACTTCTTCCCTGGCGGCGCTGAGAATGCGGATTATGACAAGCTGCGTGTTGCCGCGGTCTTCAAGGATCTGGAAGCGAAAATCGTACGTTGGAACATTCTCGATACCAACAAGCGTATCGACGGCCGCGACCTTGTAACTGTCCGGCCGATCGTCGCCGAGGTCGGGGTACTGCCACGCACTCACGGCTCGGCGCTGTTTACCCGCGGCGAGACCCAGGCCCTGGTGGTCGCCACCCTCGGCACCGCCGAGGACGAGCAATTCATCGACGCCTTGCAGGGAACGTACAAAGAGACGTTTCTGCTGCATTACAATTTTCCACCCTTCTCGGTCGGCGAAACCGGCCGCGTAGGTGCGCCTGGTCGCCGCGAAATCGGCCACGGCAAGCTCGCCTGGCGCGCGATCCATCCCATGCTGCCGGCGCCAGCCGAGTTCCCCTACACCATCCGCGTCGTGTCCGAGATCACCGAGTCGAACGGCTCCTCATCGATGGCATCCGTCTGCGGCTCCTCGCTGGCGTTGATGGACGCGGGCGTGCCACTCAAGCGGCCGACAGCCGGTATCGCCATGGGCCTCATTCTCGAAGACAAGCGCTACGCCGTGCTCTCCGACATCCTTGGCGACGAGGACCATCTCGGTGACATGGACTTCAAGGTGGCTGGCACCGAAAACGGCGTCACTTCGCTGCA
>DASSSM010000111.1:0-3939 GCA_035708425.1 Pseudolabrys sp. | reverse complement strand
TTCGGCGTCATCGCCGGCGACATCTCCGCCGAGCAGGGCCACGTCGAGATCCCGCCGCGCTGGCGCATCGGGCGCCTGGCGCAGGAAGCCCCCGACGGGCCGGACAGCCTGCTGGAGGTCGTGCTGAGGGCGCATCGCGAGCGCACGGAGCTGCTGGCTGAAGCGGAAACCGCGCATGACCCGCGTCGCATTGCGGAGATCCAGATCCGGCTCGCCGATATCGGCGCGCACGCGGCCCCTGCCCGCGCGGCCTCGATCCTCGCCGGACTTGGCTTCTCCACCGCCGACCAGCAGCGGCCATGCTCGGAATTTTCCGGCGGGTGGCGCATGCGCGTCGCCCTCGCCGCGACTTTGTTCGAGGAGCCAGACCTGCTGCTGCTCGACGAGCCGACCAACTATCTCGACCTCGAAGGCACGCTCTGGCTGCAGGATCATCTCGCGCATTACCCGGCGACGCTGATCGTCATCAGCCACGACCGCGATCTGCTCGACACCGCGGTCGACTCGATCTTGTCGCTCGAGGCGCGCAAGCTCGCGCTCTATCGCGGCGGCTATTCGGCCTTCGCGCGCCAACGCAGCGAACGCATGCTGCTCGACCAGAAAATGATCAAGAAGCAGGAGGCGCAACGCAAGCACCTGCAGGCCTTCGTCGACCGCTTCCGCGCCAAGGCGACCAAGGCGCGGCAGGCGCAATCGCGTCTGAAGATGCTCGCAAAGCTCGAGCCGATCGCCGCGCTCGTGACCGAGGATGTGCGGCCGATCCACATCCCCGCGCCGGACAAGCTTTTGTCGCCGCCGATCATCGCCACCGACGACGTCGCGGTCGGCTACGAGCCCGGACGCCCGGTGCTGTCGGGCCTGTCGCTGCGCATCGACAATGACGACCGCATCGCGCTGCTCGGCGCCAACGGCAACGGCAAGTCGACGCTGGTCAAGCTGCTCGCCGCCAGGCTTCCGCCGGAGCATGGCACTATCACGCGCGCCTCCGGTCTCAAGGTCGCCTACTTCGCGCAGCACCAGCTCGACGAACTCGAGGTGGAGGCGAGCCCCTACGATCATGTGCGCAGGCTGATGCCGGATGCGCCGGAAGCGAAAGTGCGCGGGCGCCTCGGCGTCATCGGTTTTTCGGGGCTTGCCGGCAATACCAAAGTGGAGAAGCTGTCGGGCGGCGAGAAGGCGCGGCTGCTGCTCGGGCTTGCCACCTTTAGCGCGCCGCATCTCGTCATCCTCGACGAGCCGACCAACCATCTCGACATCGACAGCCGCGCGGCGCTGATCGAGGCCATCAACGACTTTCCCGGCGCGGTGATCCTGGTCTCGCATGACCGCTATCTGCTCGAGGCCTGCGCCGACCGGCTCTGGCTGGTGCAGGGCGGAACGGTGAAACCGTTCGACGGCGATCTCGACGATTACCGGCGCCGCGTGCTCAGCAACTCCGGAACGGACACTGCGCCGGCTGTTAAACCTGCGCGGCCCGATCCCGCCGCCGCCCGTCGCGCCGCCGCCGAAAAGCGCGCGGAAACGGCGCCTCTGCGCAAGCGCGTGACCAAGGCCGAAACCGACCTCGCGAACCTGATGCGGCAGTTGCACAAGCTTGATGCGGCGCTTTCCGACGGCGACCTGTTTGCGCGCGACCCGGTGCACGCGGCGGAGCTGTCGAAGACGCGCGCCAATGTCGTCGCGGCAATCGCCAGGGCAGAAGAAGAGTGGCTCGCCGCGAGTGAGGCGCTGCAGACGGCGTGAGGGTTACGGCAATCTCGCTGCGCATCTTTGCTTCCTGCAACGGTCGGCGCTGCGCATAGGTAATCTCAGAGTTCCACGGGAACTATGGGACAACGGCAGTTGTTGTTGCTCCGCTGATGAGAGCTTCAATGAGGGTGAATCCGATGATACTTCGCGGCGTAACGACGGCATTGGCGTTATTGTTTCTTGTTGGGTACGCCGGTGCTCAGGGCAGGACGACAGTCGGTTCGGCTCCAAGCGAGAGCCCTTTCACCCAATTGGCGGGCGCCTGGTCCGGGGCCGGGACAATCGACTTAGCCAATGGCAGGCGCGAACCGATCAAATGCCGGGCTTCCTATGATGTTCTGGAGGCGCAAAGCAAGCTTCAGCTCAATATCCACTGCGCCAGCGAAAGCTATAATTTCGACCTTCGCGCCAGCGCGACCCACTCAGCCGACGCGATCACCGGGACCTGGAGCGAGTCGACCCGCAATGCAGCCGGGACCTTGTCCGGCAAGGTCGGAGGCGCAGGTTTTCAAGTCGTGGCAAAAGGGCCGACGTTTAGCGCCAGTCTGAATTTGGTGACGCAAGGCGACAAGCAATCGGTCACGATCAGGTCGCAAGATGAAAAGGCCGACGTGCGAGGCGCTACGATCACCCTGCAACGTGGATAATCGATCCGGAACTGCAGGCCCTATTTTATAACCCCGCAGGCGATCCGTGCGCCGCCCCCACCAGGCCTTCGCTCGCATCGGAAATACCAATGGTGCCGATGACCTTGCCAACCCCGCTGGCACTGATCGCATTCACGGTAACGTTGTCGGCGCGGGCCGCACCCGCGCTGACGATAAACGTCGCGGTCGCAAGAATTGCAACATGGACTCTCATCAAATCCCCCCGTTAAACCGTTCACTCATTATCTGAACACCGCCGACGCGCCGTTATGCCAGCGGTCCCAGAAGCACCTCGCCGCAAGATTGGACGTCAAAATCGGCTGCCTGACCTCTCGCTGTCGACGTCTGCATCTTCATCAATGTCCACGCCTTCGATCAGCTTTGATGCGGTCCGCGCATAAGCTTAAGGGCGGCCTCGATATGTCGCCAGGTTTTCGCCTCTTTGCTGTTTCCATTTTTTTCAAATGAGCTGGCCTTCTCCGCAGCCACAACAACAGCTTTATCGCCATGCAGCTCTAGCAATTGACGAGCGTAATCCTGAGTGTCGATTTCTTGCATGGTTTATCTCGCATGGAGCGCCAATGTTCAAAGCGTCTCAAAGCGCGTCCGATCAGAACTCTGTCCAATGTTTGTAGGGAGCGTAGTACCTGTTACTTCTCTGGTAGTAGTAAGGACCGCTGCCGTTATATTCGTAATCGTAGGGACCCACGCCGCCATATGCATAGCCTCCATAATATGGCCCGTAGCCCCCGTAATACGGTCCCGGACCATACGCATAGCCGTAACGGTAATAAGGCCGTGAAGCGATAGCTGCTCCGAGCGCAAGCCCGCCGACAATGGCGCCAGGCACCCACCATCCACCATATCCATAGCCACGCCATCGGGCTTCAGCCTGGTTCGGAGTGGCAACCGCCGCGGCCGCAATCATCGCCGCTGACGCCAGTGCGATTAGCTTCGTTTTCATGACAATCGCCTCCATTTTTGGTCAGGCTGTCATGGAAACGTTTTGAAGGTTTGATTTGGGTCAACGGTCACAGCAACGTGAAGTCAGCCCGCGGGATGCAGCCGAGCGCGAAGTTTTGCAGGATCGCCCAAACGCCAGGGTGGTTGGCGCTCGTCTTACGACGGTGATCTCCAAGGAGGCATCGTCGCGAGATCGGACGTCAGATCGGCGGTCCTGACCTGGCCGTCGGCGTTACCATCTTCGTCGATGTCGACGCCGGACCAGGCGCCGGATTGCGCGAGAATTCTGACATTCGCATTTCGCGGCACGCTTTTGTCGGGTTTGCAGCCTTGACGGCCGATCGACCCGCCGGCGTCGGAGCTTTGCTGAACGACCGGCGTTGGGCGGATCGCGAAGCGGCGCTGGTCGAAAATCTTCTGGTTCCGGCTTTTGTCGACTTCTCCCGCTCCCCACGCGCCGATGCTGGTTACCTCGGGGTTCTGCAGGTTCGTATCGACATCGAGGCCAATCGAACATTTGCCAGGCGGCCCGAACCAGCGACGGTCGACCTGGTTCTGAAAAAGATGCCATTGTCCGCTG
>DASSSM010000110.1:0-4501 GCA_035708425.1 Pseudolabrys sp. | reverse complement strand
GGGCGTGAGCTTCGCGACCGGCGGCATCACACCGTACGCGTCGGCGGTCAGGAAGATGATGTTTTTCGGGTGACCGGCGCGTCCGGTGCGCGATGCGTTCGGGATAAAGTCGAGCGGATAGGCCGACCGAGTGTTTTCCGTCTTGGAGCCATCATCGTAATCAGGAATACGCGTGACCGGATCGAAAACGACATTCTCCAAAACGCAACCAAAACGGTTGGTGGCGTCCCAGATCATCGGCTCGGCTTCCTTTGAAAGCTTGATCGTTTTCGCGTAGCAGCCGCCTTCGAAATTGAAGACGCCATCCGGGCCCCAGCCCGTTTCGTCGTCGCCGATCAGAATGCGATGTGGATCAGCCGACAGCGTGGTCTTGCCGGTACCCGAGAGACCGAAGAACAGCGCGCTCTCGCCTTCGTGGCTCACGTTCGCCGAGCAATGCATCGGCACAACGTTCTGCGCCGGCAGATAGAAATTGAGCGTAGTGAAGACCGACTTCTTCATCTCGCCGGCATAAGAGGAGCCGCAGATCAGCACGATCTTGCGCGTGAAGTCGATCGCAACCATCGTATCCGAGCCCTCGCGGCCGCCATGGCGCTTCGCATCCGGCTTGAATGATGGAAAATCGAGGATCGTCAGTTCGGGCTCAAACCTGGCGAGATCGGCACGATCAGGACGGATCAGCAGCTGGCGGATAAAGAGCGAGTGCCAGGCGAGTTCGGTGAAGATACGCGTCTTGATCTGGTATTTCGGGTCCGCGCCGCCGTAGAGGTCCTGCGCGAACAGCTTCTTGCCTTCCGCGTGCTTGAGGAAATCGGCAAGAAGATTGTCGAAGTTCTCCTTCGACATCTTGCGATTGCCATCCCACCAGACAGAATTTTCGGTGAGCGCATCGACGACGGTGTGCTTGTCCTTGGGGCTGCGGCCGGTGTGATGACCGGTCTCGGCGCAGAGCGCCCCGCCCGCGACTACCGAAGCTTCCCCTGCCGCAATCGCATGCTCATAGAGCAGCGGCTCGGTCAGGTTCCAGTGGACTGCGGCGAGATTTTTGAAACCGAATTTGTCAGCACCATAGGCGCTGTTCCGCATACCCTGCTCTTGCACGCGAAATTCCTCCCAACTCAGCCGCTTAATAATTCCCTCGCGGGGTCTTTGGGTCCCGCCGGCGGCTTATTACGGCATCAGTATAGCCCCTCGGTCAGAGGCGCGCGACCATAGTCAGGGGCCGTGTTAAAGCCAAGCCAAAATGCCATGCAAAGACAGCAGGCGACATTGCGCTGCGTCAATAAGTTAATGCCGTGGCGTGCGGCCGGCGGAAGTAATGTTTAATGCGTCAGTCTGGCGCTTTAAGCACATTCGGTCATTTTGACCGCGCCTCGTCGGCCAGCTGTTTAAGCATAGTGCGCAAGGCGCCAGGCGCGATGATGCGGCGCGGAAATTGCAGCCGCAGCGCCATGCGCCCGTATTGCAATTCGATACCTTCAGGATCGATACCGACGCATCGCCAGTCTCCATCGCCCGCGCCGAGCAGCCTGGTCGCATAGAGACGGCAGGCGTCGGCATGATCGGTATTCATATGCCCGATCGCATCGGCTTCGGCTTCAACAAGGGCCGTCGCATCGGAGATATCAGTCAGCACGTCCTGCGGCTTGAGGTCGACGATGCGACCAAATCCGGCGACCAAATGCGCGCCTGCTATTTCCATCCGATAAAACGAAAAGTCGGGAAAATTTGCATACATCTCTGCGTCCGGATGGCGTCTCAAATAGGCGATCGGCGTCGCGGCATCGTTATCCTTGACGCAACGTCCCATGAGCATGACCCGCGCGCCTTCAAGAGGATCGCCTTCCTTGCGCTCATCGAGCATCAGTGAGACACGGGCGTCGGAAAGAAGATTTTTGGTGTGCACCGCCAATTTCGACAACAGCAGCACCGGCGCCCCGCCAACAGTTGTCGCGACATTCACAAGCGAACAATAGGGATCGCCGGAATCCGGCATCAGCGTCGCCAGCGCTCCTGAGCGCGCTTCGCGCAGCAGCTTCTTGGCTGCCAGCCGAGGGTCGAATGTCTTATCCGGCTTCATTTTCAAAACCGCCGAAGCATCAACGATTGTAGGCCCGAAGAAGTGTTTTTGACCCTTGGGCTTGAAATCGCTACCGAATCACATAGTTGTTGCAAAGAGGCCACATTTCGGACCCCGTTTATAGGGTTCAAAACGCGCGGGACGTCACGGTCTAGAGGGGCTCATGCCGACAATCGCTCTCGTCGACGACGACCGCAATATTCTGACTTCCGTTTCGATGGCACTCGAAGCGGAGGGCTACCGCATCATGACTTATACCGACGGCGCCTCCGCGCTCGACGGTTTCAAGACATCGCCGCCGGATCTCGCGATCCTCGACATCAAGATGCCGCGCATGGACGGCATGGAAACGCTGCGCCGCCTGCGTCAGAAGACGGATATTCCGGTGATCTTCCTCACCTCGAAGGACGAGGAGATCGACGAATTGTTCGGGCTCAAGATGGGCGCGGACGATTTCATCCGCAAACCGTTTTCTCAACGCCTGCTGGTGGAGCGCGTGAAAGCGGTATTGCGCCGAGCCGCGCCGAAGGATGGCGCTCCGCCCAAGGAAGTCGACTCAGCCAAGGTGCTAGAGCGCGGCCTGCTGCGCATGGATCCCGAACGCCACACCTGCACCTGGAAAGGCGAGCCGGTCACCCTGACCGTTACCGAGTTCCTCATCCTGCAGGCGCTGGCCACGCGGCCTGGCGTCGTCAAAAGCCGCAATGCGCTTATGGACGCGGCCTACGACGACCAAGTCTATGTCGACGACCGCACGATCGATAGTCACATCAAGCGACTGCGCAAGAAGTTCAAGGTTGTCGACGACGATTTCGAGATGATCGAGACGCTTTACGGTGTCGGCTATCGCTTTAAGGAATGACAAATCCTTAATGTTTCAGCCGCTTGGGCGGCCTGACGGAGCGGCCCGGCTTGCGGTAAAATCCCCGGATCGGATTGGATCACGATCAACCCGGCTGGATTGAACGACGTGCTTGATCGAACTACGGAAAAAGTCGCTCGAGAAGCCGCGGCGGAAAGCTCCGGCGTGGAGATGGCGCGCCCGGAGCCGAAGCAAGAGTCGGCTATGCGGCGCATGGCACGCTCAGCGTGGCATTTCTTCGTTTCGCAAAGCTTCTCGAGCCTCACCCGCCGCATCGTCTTCCTCAACCTTGCCGGTCTAGTCGCACTCGTTACCGGGGTGCTCTATCTCTCGCAGTTCCGCGCCGGCCTGATTGATGCGCGCGTGCAAAGTCTGCTCACGCAAAGCGAAATCATTGCCGGCGCGATCGCTGCGTCGGCGACGGTAGAGACCGACTCCATCACGATCGATCCGGAGCGCCTGCTCGAATTGCAGGCCGGCGAAAGCTACGGCCCTTCCGATGAAGCGCTGTCGGGCATCGAGTTTCCCATCAACCCAGAGCGCGTAGCGCCGGTGTTGCGGCGTCTCGTGTCGCCCACAAAAACGCGGGCGCGTATCTACGACCGCGACGGCGTGCTGATCCTCGACAGCCGGAACCTGTACGGTCGCGGCGACGTGCTGCGATTTGATCTTCCGCCGCCGAACGTAGAAGGCCCCGGCCTGATGGAGCGTGCATTCATCACGTTACGGCGCTGGTTCGGCCGCGGAGATCTCCCGCTCTACAACGAGCTCGGCCCCGAGAACGGCAAGGGTTATCAGGAAGTCGCGCAGGCGCTTAACGGCGCCCACGCAAGCATGGTGCGCGTGAATGAACGCGGCGAGGTGATCGTTTCCGTTGCTGTCCCGGTGCAACGCTTCCGCGCGGTCCGCGGCGCGCTGATGCTGTCGACACAGGGCGCCGACATTGACGACATGGTGGAAGCCGAGCGGCTCGCAATTGTGAAAGTGTTTTTTGTCGCAGCTGGCGTTATGGTCGTTCTGTCGATGCTGCTTGCAGGCACGATCGCCGGTCCGGTACGGCGCCTCGCCGACGGCGCGGAGCGGGTCCGGCGGCGCATCCGCACCCGCGTCGAGATCCCCGACTTCACCCGCCGGCGCGATGAAATCGGCGAATTGTCCCGTGCCTTGCGCGACATGACGAACGCGCTCTACACCCGCATCGAGGCGATCGAGAGTTTCGCGGCCGACGTGGCGCACGAATTGCGCAACCCGCTGACCTCGTTGCGCTCGGCCGTGGAAACGCTGCCGGTTGCAAAAACGGAACAAAGCCGCCAGCGCCTGCTTGCCGTGATCGAGCACGACGTGAAGCGCCTTGATCGGCTGATCTCGGATATTTCCGATGCCAGCCGACTCGATGCGGAACTGCAGCGCAAGGAGGCGGCCCCCATCGATCTCGCGAAATTGCTCGACGCGCTGGTCAAGGCCGCGAACGAAGTTCGCACCGACGATGTCAAAGTGACGCTGACGTTCGAGGGCAGTCCGCTGTCCGAGTTCAAGATAGCGGGTCACGACTCCAGGAT
>DASSSM010000109.1:0-4579 GCA_035708425.1 Pseudolabrys sp. | reverse complement strand
GCGCTCGCCGCACTCCTTGAATACAGCGGCAGCCGACGCGAGAGCGCGGTCCCAGGCGTGTTGGTTGCGCTGCTGGGAACCCACATGGAATGACACGCCGCACGGCTCGAGGCCGGCCTTGAGGGCGTGCTCGAGCACGTCTGCAGCCATTGCGGGCTCGCAGCCGAACTTGCGCGACAAGGGCCAATCCGCCCCGACGCAGTCGGACAGAATGCGGCAGAAGACCCGGCTGCCAGGCGCCGCGCGGGCAATCTTCTCGACTTCGGCCTTGCAGTCGACGGCATAGAGCCGGACGCCGAGGGCGTAGGCGCGCGCGATCTCGCGCTCCTTCTTAATGGTATTGCCATAGCTGATGCGATCGGGCGTGGCGCCCGCTGCCAGCACCATCTCGATCTCGGGGATCGAGGCGGTATCGAAGCAGGAGCCAAGCTTCGCCAGCAGCGCCAGAACCTCCGGCGCCGGATTGGCCTTCACGGCATAGAACACCCGCGTATCGGGCAGGGCCTTTGCAAAGGCATTGTAGTTGTCGCGAACCACGTCAAGGTCGACGACGAGGCAAGGGCCTTCGTCGTTACGCTTACGTAGGAACTCGCGGATGCGCTCGGTCATTGGCGCTATTCCCCACGGCTAACGGAGCCATCAAGCTCCGAATGCTGCGGTCAACGAAGGCAAGCGTCTGCGCGCGATGGGGACGCGCCAACGCTACACACATCGTCTCCCGCTCATGCTGCCTTGGATTGGATGGGGGATCCCCGTCCGCACGGCCGGCAAAGATGAACAAGCCTCTTCGGTGACCCGCGCCGGTGGTGGAGGCCGGCAGAGACCAAGGAAGCCCGATCGTCGTTGCTTTAAGCCGCGTCCCCTGCTGAGAGCAGAGTGTGCTGGTTTCGCCTCCAGCTGCCGGTCAGATTTCTTGGAGAGGTTTTGGCTTCTCTCTCCAGGCGGCTGGCGGGCCTCTTGTCCCGCTACCTACCGACCGACACACGGCCACAGGCACGTGCGAAATTGGGCACAACCGAGATAAGTAATTTTGCCGAGTCATGCAAGCGAATTAGTTCGCCGCATCAAAAAACTTTCTTAACTTTTTCTTTCGGAGCGTGACGTGTCGCAATCAGTCGCGAGCGGTGAACGGCTCAATACGGTGTGCAGTGCGGATGAACTGCGCCATGATAGCGAAGCCGCAGAGCACGAACACCACGTCGAGCACGCGCGCTCCGATGCCGCCGAGGTCGAACAAGGTGGCGATCGCCCAGGAGCCGGCGAAGGCTGCGCCGAACACCTCGGCGCCGATCAGGATCGCCGCGCTGATGACGGTGATGACGTTTAGCCAGACGATGCGCCGGTTCTGGGCCATGGGGGCCTCCATTGCGGGCGGCAATGTCCCCGAATCTGGCCGCCAGATCAAGTCCATAGCGCCGGTCGGACCACGGACTGGATTTGATTTTGCTCATGGCGGCGGCGGCCGCCTGGTTATTAGTTAACGCATGGACACTGTCACAGCGCTCAAGGTTGTCCGGCCCTACCTCGCCGGTCTCGCCGCCCTCGGTCTGCTGGCGGGCATCATCGCAAAGCTCGCCGGGCGGGACGCTGCGGCAGCCGCCGTGTGGGCGGCAGTGACGTTGCCGGTGTTGCTGGCGTTGCTGGTCGAAATTGTGACTAGTCTGCGGCGAGGCGAGGTCGGCCTCGACATCGTCGCCGGACTTTCCATGGCCGCGGCACTGGTCTTCAGCGAGAACCTGGCGGCGGCCATCGTGGCGCTGATGTATGCGGGAGGCCAGTATCTCGAGACCTACGCCGAAAGGACCGCGCGGCGGGAGATGACGGCGCTGCTGTCGCGGGTGCCGCGCACGGCGATCCGCCACCACGACGGGCAACTTGAAGAGGTAGCCATCGACGTCGTCTCGCCCGGCGACCGGCTACTCATACGACGCGGAGATGTGGTCCCGGTCGATGGCACCGTGGCAGATGGTGTCGGCGTGCTCGACCAGTCCGCCCTTACGGGCGAACCGCTCCCCATCAAGGCGAAGCCGGGCGAGCCCGTCCTCAGCGGCTCCACAAATGCCGGCGAAGCGTTCGATATGATTGCCGCTCGGCCTGCGGCCGAGAGTACCTATGCCGGGATTGTCCGGCTGGTCGAGGATGCTCAGCGGTCGCGGGCGCCGATGGCGCGTCTGGCCGACCGTTACGCGCTCGTCTTTCTGGTGCTCACCATCGCACTTGCCGGCGCCGCCTGGTGGCTCAGCGGCGACCCGATCCGGGCAGTCGCGGTGCTGGTGGTGGCAACGCCTTGTCCGCTGATCCTGGCGGTTCCGGTTGCCATTATCTCGGGACTTTCGCGTGCCGCCAAGTTCGGCATCCTGATCAAGGGTGGCAAGGCCATCGAAACCCTGGCGCGCGTGCGCACGGTGGTCATCGACAAGACCGGGACCCTCACGATCGGCCAGGCAAGACTCATTGCCACGCACGTGGATGCCGGCATCACTGCGAGCGAGGTGTTGCGCATTGCCGCCTCTCTCGATCAGGCATCGAAGCACGTGATCGCGCAAACGATCGTCGATGAGGCCCGCAAAAAGGGATTGCAGCTGGCCGTACCCACCGATGTCGTGGAAACACCCGGCGAGGGTGTCGTAGGCCGAGTCGACGGCCGCAAGGTTGTCGTCGGAGGCCTTCGTTTTCTCGCAAGCAAGGTCACCAGAGGCGACACGCCGCCGCTGGCGCATGATCGTCCGCCCGGAACTCTGGCTGTTGCGGTGGGCATCGACGGCCGATTGGCCGGCGTGCTGATTCTTGCAGACGAACTGCGCGCAGGTACCGAGGCGATGCTCAGCGAACTGCGCGCCATGGGCATCGACCGAATTGTCCTCGCGACCGGCGACCGGCATGAGGTCGCCGGTTTCGTTGCGAGCGGCCTGTCCCTTGATCTCGTGCGTTCCGAACTCACGCCGGATCAGAAGATCCTGGTGGTCCTGGCCGAACGCAAGTACGGGCCGGTGATGATGATCGGTGACGGGGTAAATGATGCGCCCGCGCTTGCGGCGGCGGACGTCGGCGTGGCGATGGGCGCAAAAGGCGCCGCCGCGTCCGCTCAGGCTGCCGACGTGGTGCTGCTGGTCGATCAACTCGACCGCATTCTGCCAGCAATCAGAATCGCGCGGCGTTCACGCCTGATTGCCTTGCAAAGCGTGGTCGCCGGTATAGGCCTGTCAGTCTTGGCGATGGTGGCCGCATCATTCGGGCTTCTGGTTCCGGCCGAAGGGGCTGTGATTCAGGAAGTGATCGACGTCGCGGTCATCTTCAACGCGCTCAGGGCATTGCGTGGCTGATGTACCTGACTACTGTCGTGGCAGTCCGTCTGCTATGTCATCGTTTCGTGTCGTGGACTGAATATTTGAGGTTGGACAATGCGCCGCTCGGTGGTTCTCATTGCGATGCCGCTCGCATTGCTGGTGATTGCCGGCGATGCGGCTGTTGCTCAAACCGACTTGACCCGGGCGGACAGGCGGGTGTTGCGCAAACAGGATGAGCAAGAATGCCTTCGGCAGGCGGGGCATCAAGGTGTCCTCAGACGAAATTTGGCCGAGTTCGTGCGGAAATGCATGGCAGAACGGCAGGGCGAGCGAAAGGCCGCGGAGAAAAAGGAATTGGCCGAGCAACGCCGGATCAAGCGGGGGATGGCAGCAGAAGAGTGGGCCGAGATCCAAAAAGTCCGGAATCAGGAAAGACGTGAGCAATTGGAGCAGCAGGCTGCCAAGCGAGCCGAATGCAACAGGCTGGCAAACGAACAGAAGCTCCGGCTGCGCGAGCGGAGGAATTTCATCAAAAAGTGCGCCGGTACCTAATTCGCCGGCGATTTGTCGCCCTGTCTCGGTCACGCCTGAAGATATCGGGCTATAGGCCAGTGAAACATTCGCGAGTGCCGTCAACTGGAAATGCAGAACCCGCTTTTATCTGAATGGGCCGGAGCGCTTGAGCTCCCGCCATTTGAGGCGATCAGGCCCGGCCATTTCCGTCCTGCGTTTGATCGGGCCTTGGCCGATCACCGTGCTGAAATCGACGCTATCGCCGAAAATCCGGCGCCTCCTGATTTCGAGAATACGATCGCTGCGCTTGAGCGAAGCGGCCGCAGGCTCGAACGCGTGGCGGGCGTGTTTTTTGTGGTGGCCGGCGCCGACACGTCGGACGAAATCGAAGCCATCGAGCGGGACATCTCGCCGCTGTTGGCGCGTCACAACAACGCACTTTACCTGAACCGTGCGCTATACTTGCGAATTGCCGATCTCTACGTCAGGCGTGATACGCTTTCGCTCGACGCTGAGCAGGCCCGCGTGCTGGAGCGCTATCACACGCGCTTCGCACGATCGGGCGCGGCGCTCGACAAGAAGTCGCAGGACCGGCTCGCGGCGATCAACGAGCGTCTGGCAAGCGTTGGCACGCAATTTGGCCAGAACGTCCTCTCGGACGAGAAATCTTTCGTGATGGTCCTCGAAGAGAGCGATCTTGCCGGGCTGCCGGATTTTGCACGGGCGGCCGCGCGTGCCGCCGCGGATGAGCGCGGCCACCCCGGCAAATACGTGATTAC
>DASSSM010000108.1:0-2640 GCA_035708425.1 Pseudolabrys sp. | reverse complement strand
GAATAGGCGAAGACGCCGGCGCCCGCCGCGGCCGCAAGCTTCTCGGGAAAATCGTTCCACAAGCCGACACAGCCCAGCCCTTCATGCAGTAGCACGACAGTGGGCGCCTGATCCGGTTGCGGGCCGACAAAACCGTATTCGAGGCGCTGCCCGCCGATATCGAGAAACCCGGCTTCAGCAATTGCCATCAGCGCGCGCCCGGCCCTTCCGCCCGCAACTTGAAGCGCTGGATTTTTCCGGTCGCCGTCTTCGGCAGGTCTTTGCGGAATTCGATCCAGCGCGGATATTTATAGGGCGCGAGCTTCTGCTTGACGTGCTCCTGCAACGCCCGGACGAGCGCATCGTTCGCCTTCTCCGGCGACTTGAGCACGACGAAGGCTTTCGGCTTGATCAGCTTCTGCTCGTCATTCCAGCCGACGACAGCAGCCTCGAGAACATCGGGATGCGAGGACAGCGCGGCCTCGACCTCGAAGGGCGAAACATACATGCCGGATACTTTCAGCATGTCGTCCTGGCGCCCGCAGCACACATAATATCCCTCGGCGTCCTCGATATATTTGTCGCCCGAACGCGTCCATTCGCCCTGGAAGGTCGAACGCGACTTCTCGCGGTTGTTCCAGTACATGACCGCGCTGGTCGGCCCGCGCACGTAGAGCTCGCCCATCTCTCCCTTCTTCACCGGATTGCCGTCATCGCCGATGAGCTTGATCTCGTATCCGGGCACCGGTTTTCCGGTGGTGCCGTACTTGGTCGCGCCCGGTGCGTTGGTGAGATAGATGTGCAGCATCTCGGTGGTGCCGAGCCCGTCGGAAATCTCGACGCCGTAGCGCTCCTTCCAGCGCAGCGCAATTTCTTCCGGCAGCGCCTCGCCGGCCGAGATGCAGCGGCGAAGTTTCATCTCGGATCTTTTCGGTGCATTCGGACTGGCAAGAAACGCCGCATAGAATGTCGGCACCGCAAAAAACACCGTGATCGGATGTTTCCGCAGCAACGCCGCAACCCCGTCCGGGGTCGGGCGATCCGCATTGAGAATCGTCGTCGCGCCCACAGTCATCGGGAACGTCATCGCGTTGCCGAGCCCATAGGCGAAAAACAGTTTCGCCACCGAGTAGCAGACGTCACTCTCCTTCAGGCCCGCAACCGGCGTGCCGTACAGATCGGCAGTCAGCTTCAAGCTGGCGTGCACATGCACGGCGCCTTTCGGCTTTCCGGTCGAGCCCGAGGTGTAGAGCCAAAATGCGATGTCGTCGCTGGTCGTCGGCGCGGTGTAAGGTTCGGGCTCGTCGGCGCCGATGACATCCTCGAACAGACGATAGCCATGAGGATTCTCACCCGAGACGATGACGTGCTCGAGATCGGGGCTTTGCTTGATCAGCTTCTCGAAGCGCGGAAACAGCGCCTCCGACACGACGAGGCACTTGGCCCGGCTGTCGGCGAGCATGAAGCGGTAATCGTCCTCGGTCAGCAGCGTGTTGACCGGCACGGCAATGATGCCGGCCTTCAGACAGCCGAGAAACGCCGTCGGCCAGTCGATGGTGTCGAGCAGCGCTATCAGCACGCGTTCTTCGCGCTTGACGCCGAGACCCCTCAGCGCAGCGCCGAAGCGCGCCACACGGTCAGCGAGCTGGCCGTAAGTGTGCGTGCCGCGCGCGTCGATATAGGCCGGCTTGCCGGCGCGGCCGGCATCGAGATTTTTCTGCAGAACGTCGGCGGCGAAATTGTAATCACGTGGGATTGCGCCCACCGCCCCGGCTTCGGCCGCTGCCGCAACCGCGACTGCCATAGCTTCCTCCCGGCGGCGAAACGCCGCTAGTTTCGCCGGAATTATGCGGGCCGCGGACGGCCCTCGCAATGCGATTATAATTCCGGCCCGTCGTCGCGGTTATAGAGCCCATTCCTGTTTGGGTCGCTGTACCGGGCGTAAATTGCCGCTAATGTGACGCCTTCGGTTTGCACCGTCATGCCCGCGCTTGTCGCGGGCATCCCGATTAGGGAGGCACTACCCTCCTAAGCGAGATGGCCGGGACAAGCCGGCCATGACGCGAGCACGGAGTTTTCGATGATTTTCAGCCGCGACCGCATCCTCACCACCCATGTCGGCAGCCTGCCGCGCAACGAGAAGCTCTCCGACCTGCTGATGGCGCAGGAGGAAGGCAAGGACTACGACCCGAAAGTGCTGTCATCCGAGATGGACCGGGCGGTGCGCCACGTCGTCCGGAAGCAGATGGAAGCCGGCATCGACATCGGCAATGACGGCGAGCAGCGCCGCATTTCGTTCCAGACCTACGTGCCGCAACGCATGACCGGGTTCGGCGGCGTGTCGAAGCGCCGGCGTGGACGTGAGTTCGAGGAGTTTCCGGAATTGCTTGCTTACCTGATGCGCCGCTTCCCGAGCCCGGCCAAGAGCCAGCAGGGCGCGCCGGAGGCGCAGGCCGAAATCAGGTACAAGGATCTCAAGCCGATCAACGAAGAGACGGCGGGCTTCAACAAGATCGCGGACGACCTCGGCGCATTTTCCGAGCGATTCATGACCGCGCCATCGCCCGGCATCATTTCGACGACGATGCTCAACGCCTTCTACAGGACGCACGACGACTATCTCGACGCAATCGCGCGCGAGATGAAGAACGAATACCAGAC
>DASSSM010000107.1:0-16448 GCA_035708425.1 Pseudolabrys sp. | reverse complement strand
ACCTTGTCGTAAATGCCGCGGATCGACCCATTGGGGTCGATCACATAGATCGAATTGTACGCGCGCTGGTCGCGCGGGTTGGCATCCGACGCCGCCCGCACTGCGCCCGTTATCAGTACCGTTGACGGCCTGATCAGGTCGGCGATTTGCGCAAGCGCGTCAGGCTCGCGCGTCAGAAAGAAAGGAAAAGCTGCTTCCGGCCAAATGAGATGCGTCACATCACGGATGCCGTTCGAACTTGGGCTTGTGGCGCGCTCCGATAGACGCAAGTAACGGCTCATTACGTCCGCCTTTGCCGAGTAATTGAATTTGTCATCTTGCTGCAAATTGGGCTGCATGATGCGCAGGCGGACGCCGTTCACGTATTCCGTAGGGTGCGACCACAGCCTTGCTGTGCCATAGCCAGCGAGCCCCGCGAGGACAACCAGCCCGAAAACGAGAGGACGGTACGGATGTCTCGTGTCGGCCTTGTCGTCGGCGATGACTGCGGGACTCGCGCAAATGGCGACGCAGAGAAATGTAAGGGTCCAGATTCCGGTCAACGAAACGCTTTGCGCGAGCACGAGCGGCTCAGTCAGCGCATAGCCAAACGTATTCCAGGGAAACCCGCTGAGCAGGCGGCCGCGTAGCCATTCTGCGGCAGTCATCGCGACGGCGAGCGCCAGGATTCGTTCGGGCCCGCGTACCCAGATCAGCCGGGCGATCGCAAGTCCAAGGCCCGTATAAAGCGCCAAATACGCGGGTAGTCCGGCAACGGCGACAGGCAAAAGCCAGCCGAAGGTCTTGGCGTCGACGAGAAAGGCGTATCCGACCCAATAAAGTCCCGCGAGGAAATATCCGAAACCAAAACACCAGCCCGCTACCGCGGCGGTGGTCGCGCCGCTCCAGCGTCCGGCGGTGGATCCGTCCGCGAGCCAGACCAGGATCGGAAATGTCACGAACAAGACAGGCCATGCGTTGATGGGCGGCATGGCCAAAGCCGACGCGGCGCCGGCAACGAATGCAATGTTTGCGCGCCGCCAGCCAATGGCGAGCACGACGGCGTGGGCGAGGCGGGTAATGATCACGACTGGCGCACGCCGGCCGGACCGGTGTCGTTGCGGGGTGACTTGTCATCAGGCGCGGCCGGCGAAGTCGCAACGCTCGAGAACATGCCATCGGTATCGTTGCGCTTGCGCGCCTCGCGCGGCCGCTCGCGTCTCTCTTTCAGCCGGATTATCCGTACGCGCTTGACGCGACGTGGGTCGGCGTCGAGGACTTCGAACTCGAAAAGATCGGGGCCGGGCACGATCTCTCCGCGCACGGGCAGACGCCCCGCGCGCGTCACTAGATACCCGCCGATGGTGTCGACGTCGTCTATAGCGTCGCCAACGTCGAAATCGTTGCCGACGGTCGAGATGACGTCTTCGATCTTGGCGCGCGCATCGGCGACAAATGAGCCGTCAGGCAGCTGCGTGATTTCGGGCGTGGCGTCTTCGTCGTGTTCGTCGGCGATGTCGCCGACGATCTGCTCGACGATATCCTCGATGGAAGCGAGCCCATCGGTGCCGCCATATTCGTCGACCACCAGCGACAGGTGAATTCGCGTTGCCTGCATGCGTGCCAGCAAATCGATGACGCGCATCGACGGCGGCACGAACAGGATCTCGCGGACGATCTTCGCCGCCGACAGCGGCGTGCCGAGGTTGATTGCCTTCAGATCTAGCCCTGCGGGCAGCGGTTTTTTGCGCTTGGCGTTTTTTTCCGGATTGGCCGTCGCGCGGGCGGTCATGAAGGCGATCAGGTCGCGGATGTGGACCATACCGACCGGGTCGTCGAGGGTGTCGTTGTACACCACAAGCCGCGAATGGCCTGCACCCTCGAACACCCGCATCAATTCGCCGAGCTTGATGTCCTGCTGAACTGCGATGATGTCGGCACGCGGCACCATGACGTCGCCGACACGGCGCTCACGCAGGCCAAGGATGTTCCTGAGCATCCGGCTTTCTTCCGGAGTAAAACCGGATTCGCCGAGCCCGATGGCATCGAGAACGTCCTGCAGATCGGCACGCGCAATGTTTGGTTTCCACCCGAACAGCGCACGCAGCGCGCGGATGAACCAATTCTCGCCGCCGTTGCGGGCCGGCGGTACCGGCACCGGCAGGTTTCGCGGCTCGTATGACAGAGCGCCGGCGGGCCTTGAACCAGGTGGATCGCTTTCAGACATGGCGGTCAGGCATTGCCAAGACCGTGCGCGCGGTAGGGATCGGGCATGTTCAAATGCGTCATGATCTTGCTTTCGAGCCCTTCCATCGCTTCAGCCTGCGCGTCGGTCTGATGATCGTAGCCATTGAGGTGGAGAAAACCATGCACCGCGAGGTGGGCGAGGTGGTGAAGAAAGTCGCGATTCTCATCAGCGCATTCCCGTTCGAGCGTCTCGAAAGCGATCACGATATCGCCGAGCAGCCGTACGCCTTCGCCGGTGTCGGGACCCGAGGCGGGAAACGACAAAACGTTGGTCGGCTTGTCGATGCCGCGCCAGTCCCGGTTGAGCGAGCGGATCACCGAATCGTCGGTGAGCACAATACTGACTTCACCGCCCGCTGTTGAGAGCGCTGCGGCCGCAGCAAGGACCGAGTTCCGCACGGTTTTTTCGGCCAGAGGCTGGCCGTCCCAGAGCGGTGACTCAATCCGAAGGTCGATGTGCAGCGGCGACGTGGGCCGCCCCGGCGGCGTCTTCATCCTTTTCCCTCGCGCGCGGGGACGCCGCGATCATAGGCCTCGACGATGCGTGCCACGAGCTCGTGGCGGATAACATCTTCATGCGTGAACGCCACATGACCGACGCTTTCAATGCCTTTCAGCAGTTTGACGGCTTCCGCAAGGCCAGATGTCTGGCCGTGTGGCAGATCGACCTGGCTGGGATCGCCCGTGACGATCATGCGGCTGTTTTCGCCCAGCCGCGTGAGAAACATTTTCATCTGCATGGAGGTCGTATTCTGCGCCTCGTCCAGGATAACGGCGGCATTCGAGAGAGTGCGGCCGCGCATGAAGGCAAGCGGCGCTATTTCAATTTCACCGGCCTGTAGCGCCCGCTCGACGATCCGCGCGTCCATCAAGTCGTACAGCGCGTCATAGATCGGACGCAGATAAGGATCGACTTTTTCGCGCATGTCGCCCGGAAGAAAGCCGAGACGCTCGCCGGCCTCGACGGCAGGTCGCGACAAAATGATGCGGTCGACTTCTTTACGCTCGAACATCTGAATCGCGTGGGCAACGGCAAGCCAGGTCTTGCCCGTGCCCGCAGGCCCGGTCCCGAAGACCAAAGCGTGGCGCTTGAGCGCGCGGATATAGGCATCCTGGGCGGCGGTGCGGGCCCGCACCGGCCGCTTGCGCAGGTTGATCTCTTCGAATGCCGGCCGCGGCGCGGCAGGGTCGTAGTCAAAGAGCGAGCCCTGCGCGATCGCCTGGCGGATGGCGCCCTCAACGTCGCCCTGGCTCAAGTCGCGGCCGCGCTTGAGCTGCTCATAAAGTCCCTCGAGAACGTGACGCGCCTGCTCGCACGCGCCGCGCGAGCCTTCGATCGTGACATGATTGCCTCGCTGCTCGGCGACCACGCCGAGGCGCCGTTCGATCAGTGCAAGATTTTGTCCGTATTGTCCGAACAGCATCGACGCGAGCTTGTTGTCTTCGAATGCAAGCACGGTCTGGGTCGTGGCCGTCTCCTCGGAGGCGGCAGCGGGCGGGATCACTGGATCCTTTGTGCGCAAGGCTGGTTCAGGCTCCTGCTGCCGTGAGCGTTACTGCACGGCTTTCATCGGCAAGGCTGCCAAAAAGGCTGTTGCTTCCGACTTCGTCAATGATCACGCGGTGCACCGAGCCGATGCATTCGGCTGGCGCCATGACCTGCACCGCCTGCAGATATGGCGATCGGCCCACGATCTGCCCGGGCAGTTTGCCCGGCTTTTCGAGAAGCACGTCGACGGTGCGTCCGGCAAAACCGGCGTTGAACCGGCGTTGATTGTGCGTAATGGCGGCCTGCAGCCGTTGCAGGCGCTCGGACTTCACGTCCGCCGAAATCTGCTCTTCCATTTCGGCGGCGGGCGTGCCGGGGCGCGGCGAGTACATGAAGGAGAATGCGCCGGCGTAACCAACCTCATCGACCAGTGCGAGGGTTTCGCGGAAATCAGACTCGGTTTCACCGGGGAAGCCGACAATGAAATCGGACGTGAAGGCAAGGTCTGTGCGGCCCGCACGAAGACGCGTGATCACGTCGAGATAGTCCTTGCGCGTATGCTTGCGGTTCATCGCCGCAAGGATCCGGTCGGAACCGGATTGCACCGGCAGGTGCACGTATGGCATCAGTTCGGGCAATTCGCGATGGGCCGCGACCAGATCGTCATCCATGTCGCGCGGATGGCTCGTCGTGTAACGGAGACGAAGAATGCCGGGGACCTCGGCAAGACGGCGAAGCAATCTGCCGAGGCTTGATACCGCTCCGTCTGGCGCGAGCCCGTGATAGGCATTCACGTTCTGTCCGATCAGCGTCACTTCGCGCACGCCGCCGTCCGCCAGCCGTTCGACTTCGGCGACGATCTTTTCAACCGGGCGCGACACTTCCACGCCGCGCGTGTAGGGCACAACGCAGAACGTGCAGAACTTGTCGCAGCCTTCCTGAACGGTAACGAACGCTGAGATGCCGCGCTTGGCGATCGCATCGCGCTTTGGCGCCGCCAGGGCATCGAACTTGTCCTCGACCGAAAAATCGATGTCGATAACTTTCTCGCCGCGTTGCGCGCGCGCGACCATCTCCGGCAGCCGATGGTAGTTCTGCGAGCCGACAACCAGGTCAACGGCGCCCGCGCGCCGGATGATTTCGCGGCCTTCCGCCTGGGCGACGCAGCCGGCGACCGCGATCAGCATGCGACGGCCGTCGCGCGCTGCTGCTTCCTTCATTTCCCGAATGCGGCCGATCTCGGAATACACCTTTTCAGCCGCCTTTTCGCGGATGTGGCAGGTGTTGAGGATGACAAGGTCGGCGTCTTCGGGCGATGCCGTCTCGTTGTAGCCCTCGGGCGCCAAGGTGTCCGCCATACGATGGGAATCGTAGACGTTCATCTGGCAGCCGAATGATTTGACGTGGACCTTGCGCGCTTTGCTCATGCCATTTCGATGCGAAGCGTATCCAATCTACCCGCCGCGATGGGATTTGTCCCGAAAGACCATATATTTGATTTTACAACGATTTTAAGACTTGGATGGCCTGCCCATAAAATAAATCCTCAACCAGAATGCGCGTTTTGCACGGCCAAAGGCCGGCCGCGCAAGGCCGAGACGAGCAGGCTGCGCACCGAGCTTTCGAGCCGCTTGGTCATGGCTTTGCGATCGATCTCAACATCTGCTGGAACTGCTTCGCCATAGCTGACGACGGTATCGACCGCACCCTGCTCGATGAATGCCTTGATGTGCGGCAGGAAATCGAGATCACCATACCACGCCACCAGCGGGCGGTGCTGGCGACCCATGGGGATGCCGTGCAGCCCGGTGTAACTGATCGACATCGGCTGAATAAGGATGTTGCCGGCATGCGCGGACGCCTCTTCCACCGCGCCGAGCAACGCGGAGCGGAATGGCAGAACGCGATTGCCGTCGCTTGAGGTGCCCTCGGCAAACAGGACCACCGACAGGCCATCCTTCAACCGCTTGACGATGTCGGCTACGGCCTCACCGGTCTGATGCCGGCGCGTGCGGTCGACAAAGACCGTCCGCTGAATTTTCGCAGTGATGCCGACCAGCGGCCAGCTTGCCACTTCACGCTTGGCAATAAAGGCGACGGGCGCAAGCGAGCCGATGACGAGAATATCGGCCCACGAGATGTGATTGGAGACGTAGAGGACGGCACGGTCGCGCATCGGCGCGCCGTTCACGCGCACGCGTATGCGGAGCAGTGCGCACAGCACTCGATAGTAATTCGAAGCGATGAAGCCCCAACCGGGCAATCCAAGCTTGCCAAGCGTCCACTGGAGTGAGATCAGCAGCGGCGTCATCGTGAAGAAGAATGCCGCGATGAAAAGCGCGCGCGCCATAGGCATTCAGTTCCGGCGAATCATGCTAGCGTTTTTTTTCGTCGTTTAACGGCACGGCATAAAGCTCGAGCCGATGATCGACAAGTTTGTAGCCCAGCTTGCGCGCGACTTCGGCCTGCAGGCGCTCGATTTCCTCGGATTGAAATTCGATTACTTCGCCGTTGCGCAGGTTGATCAGATGATCGTGGTGGGCATCGGGGCTGGTTTCATAGCGTGCCCGCCCATCGCGGAAATCGTGCCGCTCGATAATCCCGGCATCTTCAAAAAGCCGCATCGTGCGATAGACGGTCGAAATTGAAATATGCTCGTCGACCTTGGCACAGCGCCGGTAGAGTTCCTCAACGTCCGGATGATCGTCGGACTCCGCGAGCACGCGCGCGATCACCCGACGCTGCTCGGTCATGCGCATGCCCTTGGCGGCGCATAGCGCCTCGATGTTCTTCTTCTCGATGTTGCGCTTGTTAGCGGCGGTCACGGCGGCGTCTCTCTGGAGCCCAGGTCCTTCACCCACCCCCCAATATCATATTGGCCGTTTCCGGCATGTGTCCACCGCACGCTCAGACCAGGTCGCGCCGCAGAATGAGCGCAGTGGCGGCCGTTGCGTCGGCCCCGGGATAATAACCGGGACGACGTGAAATTTCGTGGAATCCGGCGCGCTGATACAGCCGCAGTGCCGGCACATTGTGTTCGTCGACCTCAAGGAAAATGGTGCGTGCACCAAGGCCGACGAGGCGGCGCAGATGAAGGTCCAGCAACGCGCGCGCAAGCCCGCGGCCGCGTTGCCGCTCGGCGACGGCGACGGAAAGGATTTCCGCCTCATCCTCCACAAGCCGTGACAGGATAAATCCGTTCAGCTTTGCGCCGCCGGTTGCCCGGTGTGCGATCACATGGCGGTCAAGAAGCAAAGCTTCGACCTCCTGCTCGCTCCAGCCGCGGCGAAATGAGCTACCGTGAAGCGCCGCGATTGAGGATGCGTCGCGCGGGCTCGCCTCGGTTATCCTTGGTTCGGCGCGGCCGAACAGGTTGCTGATGAAGCCGATCATCGACGGGCCAATTGAACAGCATCCTGCGGGTGGGCGGCGGGCGGACGAAGATACAAAGGCTTGGGAGGTGTGCCGGTGTCTGCCGCCGCGGCGCCGAGGCGCGCGACCCAATTGATGTCGGGTGCGCCGCGCTGCTCGACCTTGGTTGGCGGGCGCTCGCCTGCAGGCCACAGCGTTGCCAGTTTTGCGGCGGCGGTGCCGGTAATGCGCGGTGCGCCGGTCGATGAAACACGCAAGGCCTCCCGCAGCGGCGCGACACGCGGCGCAACAAGCGTGCGGCCGCCCGGACCAAAGACCTGCAGGTACACATGATCGTGCCGTGCATCGATCGCGACCACGACCGGGAGCGTATCGTCGGCCGCGATGAACGGCGCGGCAAAGGCGGCAAGTGTCGTCAGTCCGATCGCCGGCTTGCCCGAAGCAAGCGCGATACCACGCGCGGCCGCAATGCCGACCCGCAGACCGGTGAAACTCCCCGGTCCGGTGGTGACTGCGACACGGTCAAGAGCGGAGAAATCAAGCTGTACGCGGTCGAGTACCCGCGCAACCAGGGGCATCAACGCTTCGGCATGTCCGCGCTGCATCAGCAACGATTCATGAGCGCGCAAATCCGCGCGCTCGGTGTCCAGCACGGCGACCGAGCAGGCCTCGAGCGCGGTATCGATGGCCAGAACGCGCATGAATTGAGTTTACCACCGTCATGGCTGGGCTTGTCAGCGCGCCAGCCACGTCTTTACAACAACGCCAAAATGTCGATGCCCGGCGCCATAGGCGTGCGCAAGCACGCCGTCCTTCGGACGGCTGTGGGCCGGGCATCGTCGAAAAGCTCGGATATTGGGCCTACATCGGCCTTACTTCGACAACATCGGGAACGAAGTGCCTGAGCAGGTTCTGGATGCCGTGCTTGAGGGTCGCCGTCGACGACGGGCAGCCCGAGCATGCGCCCTTCATGTTGAGGTAGACGATGCCTTCCTTGTAGCCGCGGAAGGTGATGTCGCCACCGTCACCCGCCACTGCCGGACGCACACGCGTCTCGATCAGATCCTTGATGGTGGCGACGGTCTCGGCATCCTTGGCGTCAAAGAATTCATCCGCTGCGGCATCGACCGGGGTCGCGTCGCCGGCAAGCAGCGGAGCACCGGCCATGTAGTGCTCCATGATGGCGCCCAGGATTGCGGGCTTGAGCTGTTGCCATTCACCGCCGGTCTTGGTTACCGCGATGAAATCGGATCCGAAGAACACGGCGCCGACATTGGCAACATCGAACAGCTTGGCGGCGAGCGGCGATTGCGCCGCGGCTTCCCTAGTCGGCATGTCGAGGGTGCCGGTCTCGAGCACGGGTCGGCCGGGTAGAAACTTCAGCGTCGCCGGATTGGGCGTGGCTTCGGTCTGGATGAACATCGAAATCACTCCTTGCCTCAACGGGTTCAAGGCCCGCGGGTAGTCAAGTCATAGCGCATAAATGGCGCTTGCGCCTCTTCCGGTCAACCGCCCGGGAAATGGCCGCAAATCAGGAACTAGCGTCGATATCTTCGTCGCTCAGATGGCCCGGCACCAGCGCCACCGGGATTGGAAACGTTCCGGCGGTCTTGGCGAGGTTCGATACCAAGGGGCCCGGGCCTTCCTTGCCGGTGCCAGCGGCAAGGACCAAAATACCGATGTCGGCGTCTTCATCGATCAGCTTGATGATCTCTTCCGAGGTGTTGCCTTCGCGAATGACGCGGTCGGGCGTGATCTTGGCGATCTTCTTTGCGCGTGCGGCAAATTTATCGAGCGTAGCGTTTGCAGCCTCCTGCGCCTCAGCCTTCATGAGGTCGGCAACGCCGAGCCATTGCTGATTGCGATCGCCGGGTTCGATCACGCGCAGCATCACCATCTGTGACTTCGTACGACCGGCGCGCTTCGCCGCCCAATAGACGGCGCGGTCACATTCCTCGGTGTCGTCGATGACCACCAGATATTTCCGCTTGTGGCCGGCCTCGTAGCTTCGGCGCTTGCTGCTCATGGTCGCGACGCTCCCGTCCGATCATATGCGCTGTGACGAATGCACAAGCAGACAATGGTGGCATGCCGCCCGGCGCGACGACAAGGCGGATTTCCCGCGCCGCAAACTAGCGGCGCACAAAGCCGACGATATCCTTGACGGCCTTCATGGTTTCGGCTGCGATCGCCTGCGCGCGCTGCGAGCCATCGGCCAGGATTGAGTTGATATAGACAGGATCCTGCACGAGTTTCTTCATTTCGGCGCCGATCGGCCCGAGTTTTGCGACGGCGAGATCGACAAGCGCGGTCTTGAAGGTTGAAAACTGACCGCCACCGAACTGGCCGAGGACTTCGGCTTTGCTCACGCCTTCCAGGGCCGCGTAGATGCCCACCAAGTTGTCGGCCTCAGGACGCGGCGCAAGGCCTTTCTCCTCGCTCGGCAAAGGTTCCGGATCAGTCTTGGCCTTGCGGATCTTCTGCGCGATCGCATCCGCGTCATCGGTCAGATTGATACGGGAGTAATCGGATGCCTCCGACTTCGACATTTTCTTCGTGCCGTCGCGCAGTGACATCACGCGCGTTGCCGGACCCTGGATGATCGGCTCCGGCTGCGGAAAGAAAGTTTCGCCGAAGCCGTGTGCCTGGATCGACGCCGAGAAGTCGTTGTTGAATTTCTGCGCAATGTCGCGCGAGAGTTCGAGGTGCTGCTTTTGGTCCTCGCCGACGGGAACGTGCGTTGCGCGGTAGACGAGGATGTCGGCCGCCATCAGGCTCGGATAGATATAGAGCCCGACCGATGCGTTCTCGCGATCCTTGCCGGCCTTCTCCTTGAACTGCGTCATCCGGTTGAGCCAGCCCACGCGCGCAACACAATTGCAGATCCAGGCGAGCTCGGCGTGCTCGGCGACCTGGCTCTGGTTGAAGATGATGTGCTTCTTTGGATCAATACCGCAGGCGAGGAATGCTGCCGTTACCTCGCGCGTCGCGCGCGGCAATTCGGTCGGGTCCTGCCATGTGGTGATGGCGTGAAGATCGACGACACAATAGATGCAGTCATAGTGATCCTGCAGCGCCACGAACCTGGTGATGGCGCCGAGATAATTGCCGAGATGCAGATTGCCGGTCGGCTGCACGCCGGAAAAAACGCGTTCCTTGAACGCCATTGCCCATCCTCTTTACTCTTGCGCGGGAGCCATGCCATGCCGGAGGCGCGCCGCGCAAGGCCCTTACGATTTTCGTTGCAGGGCGGCCAGCTCTTTTAGCGTTACGACGCCAAGCAATTGCAGTGCGGCGAAGTAGACGGCGACGCCGAGTGTGACCAGTGCGGCAAGGATCGCCAGTCGTGCGGCCGATGACGCAACGGCCGCGCCAATCACATGATTGGCGTAGCCGACCGCCGCGGCCATCATGGTGGTGGCGAGGCAGATGCGAGGTAGGCGGCGCCAGGCGTCGGCATCGATCCGCATCCAACGGCGGCGAAAAAGCAGGGTACCGAGCAGCCCGGCTCCGACCCAGCCGGACACGGCAATTGCCGCCGCGACACCGACGTACCCAAACCATGGAAACAGCAGCACGCCGCCAATGATGGCCACGGCGAAACCTGCAAGGGCGGCAAGCATGGGGGCATGCGTGTCCTCGTGCGCGAATGAAACCGCCCCGAATACCTTCTCGAGCACGTGTCCTGGAAGTCCCGCACAAATCGCCACCAGCGCAGCCGCAACCGCAGCCGTATCCTGGGTGCCGAATGCGCCGCGTTCGAACAGGCCGCGCGCAATCGGCTCTGCCAGGAGCGCGAACCCGGTAGCCGCCGGCACAGCAAATCCAATAGCGATTTCATAGGCGCGCGACTGGGCCGAGGCGAATTGATGCTCGTTGCGGGCATGCACGCTGCTCGCAATACGCGGCACAATCACGGCCGCTACGGCAATCGAAGCGATACTGAGCGGCAGTTCATAGAGGCGGTTGGCGTAGTAAAGCCACGACACGGCGGCGGGCGATCCCGAAACGATCGCGGTGGCGGCGATCAGCTTCAATTGAGGGATACTGGTTGCGATCAGGCCGGGCAGTGCCCGTCCGAAGAACACTCCAGCCTGATCGCGCGCAGACGAGCGAGCTCGTTGCCACCGTCTCCCCGTCATCAACCACACCGCGGCCGCGGCCAGAAACTGGACCATGCCAGCCGCGGTGACGGCAAGTGCGATCCAAAAGGTGATTTGATAGCGCTCGATCGGTTCGTCAGGCAGAAGAAGCAGCGCCAGCAATATGGTCAGGTTAAACAAAACGGTTGTGACGGCTACGACGCCGACGGCGCCTTCAGCGCTGAGAGCGGCGGCGATCACCGCGACGAGTCCCGCAAGCAGGATATACGGCGCGGTCATGAATAGCAGGAACGCCGCAAAAGATTGCTGTGCGTCTTCGAAGCCCGGTGCGATGCCGGCGATGACATAGCGTCCGAGAAACACGGCGAGCAGGGCAATGCTGCCCCCCACACAGAACATCATGAGCAGGACGCGCCAGGTGAAGCGGTTGGCTTTGGCTGCGCCATCTGTGCTGCCACGCAGCTTGGTCCAGATCGGCACGAAGGCGCTGTTGAGCGCGCCCTCCGACAACAGGCGCCGAAAAAAATTGATCACCTGGAGAACAGCAAACAAGGTCTCTGAATAAGGCCCGGCACCCAACAGAGCCGCTATCCAGGCGTCGCGCGCATAAGCTAACAGCCGCGACACCAGTGTGCCGCCGCCGACGGTGGTGATATCGCGTGCGAGCGACATTTTGGTCATTCCCTCGCGGCTACTCTAGGCCCGTGGGCACAGGCCCGTCATCCAAGCAGTGCGCATAAGCTTGCCGCCGCTTGATGCCCCGATATAGTGCGCGCGCCATTCAAGAGGACAACTCATGACTGCTCTCCGCTATGACGTGCTCGGCATCGGCAACGCCATCGTCGATGTGATCGCCCGCGCCGAAGACGACTTTCTGGTGGCGCAGGGCATGCACAAGGGCACCATGGCATTGATCGATGAGGCGCGCGCTGAACAGATCTACGCGGCGATGGGGCCGGCGGTGGAAAGCTCGGGTGGCTCGGCCGCAAATACCATTGTCGGCGTCGCCAGCTTCGGCGCGCGCGCGGCCTTCGTCGGCAAGGTCAATGACGACGAGCTCGGCCGCACCTTTGCCCACGACATCCGCTCCGCGGGCGTCGCCTACGACACACCACCAGCGTCGGAAGGGCCGTCAACCGCGCGGTGCTACATCATGGTGACACCGGACGGCGAGCGCACAATGAACACCTACCTCGGCGCCGCGCAGGACCTGCATCCCAACGACATCGATGAAGGGCAGGTGGCAAGCGCCGCGGTTACCTATCTCGAAGGCTACTTGTGGGATCCGCCGCATGCGAAGGAAGCATTCGTCAAGGCTGCGGGGATTGCTCACAAGGCTGGCCGTCACGTTGCGCTTACTTTGTCGGATGCGTTCTGCGTTGATCGCTATCGCACGGAATTCCTGAACCTGATCCGCAAGGGCATCGTCGACATCGTGTTTGCCAACGAACGCGAACTGCACAGCCTCTATGAGACCGCCGACTTCGATACCGCCGTCAAGGCGCTGCGCGGTGAGGCCAAGCTTGCGGTGGTGACGCGCAGCGAAAAAGGCTGCGTCGTGGTATCAGCCAAAGCCGTGGAGGCCGTGGCGGCCGAGCCGGTCGAGCAGGTGGCCGACGTGACCGGCGCGGGCGATCTGTTCGCCGCCGGCTTTCTGGCCGGTCTCGCGCGCGGTAAGGATCATCGCACCGCCGCCCGCCTCGGCGGCCTCGCCGCGGCGGAAGTCATCCAGCACATCGGCGCGCGGCCGGCTGTGTCGCTCAAGGCGCGCGCGGCCGAAAACGGAATCGCGGTCTAGCTGCTATATTTTTGGATGGGAACTAAGCGTGAGATGCCAGCGATGCCGGCATCTCACGCGGGACCCAAGGACGCCCGGTGCGACGTTATCCGGGCGCGGTGCAAGGTCCTCTCGATTGATAGGAGGCGCGGCCGCTTGCCAGCAAGCCAATGGTAACCAGTTGGTAACCAAACATGGTTACCGATTGATGAACGCCTACGCCCAATCAAGGATCAGTGCCATGGCCAAGCGCAAGCAAATCGAGAGTGCCGGCGGCGATCCGGTAGCCAATCCGGACAACGCACCGCAGCAAGGGCAGACCGAACTGCCGTTAGTCGACTCACCTGCGCTCTCGCCCGCGACATCGGACGTGGCCAGCGAACCGGTGGCGGAGGTGTCAGCCACCGTCGAAGCCGCACCGGCGTTCAGCAAGACGGACATCGGTAATAAAGAAGAGCCGACCGACATTGCCCAAGCAGCGCCGGTGCGTGCGCGATGGCCGCAGCTCCGTCTGCGTCCGCGCCACCGGCGCTACGTCGTGCTTGCCGCTTCGGTTGCGATCGCCGCCGCCGTCGGCGTGCTGGCCGGCGCGACGATGACCGCCGGATTCTCCAAGCCCGCTTCGGTCGATGTTGCAGGCCTTGAAGAGAGCAAGGCGGCACAACAGTCGATCGCGCGTCTTTCCAAGGACGTCGCCAGCCTGAAGGCGAGCTTTGAGGCCGCAAACAAATCGGCGCACAGCCAATTCGCCAAGATCAGCGAGCGTCTGGCGCGCGACAGCGCGGAAATCACCGGTGCGATCACGCCGCCGCAAACGGTGCCGCCGACATCGCCGGCCGCTGCACCGCTGCCGCCGGTACGTCCGGCCCCCGCAGCGGGAGCGCCGCGGCGCCCGTCCGTCATCACCGACTGGACGATCCGCGAGACGCGCGACGGCTTTGTCTACGTGCAAGGTCATGGTGACGTTTATCAGGTCGTGCCGGGCGCGCCTTTGCCGGGCATTGGTCCGGTCGAGCAGATCAAGCGGCAGGACGGTCGCTGGATCGTGGTCACGCCGAAGGGCATCATCGTCTCGATGCGCGACCGGCGCTATTTCGAGCAGTTCTAGATCGCTCAACGCGAACGACGTTCAGCGGCGCCTTCGGGCGCCGCTCTTCATTTGCGCGTGAGGTCGGTGGCGAGCACGGTCAAACCATGGCAGATTCCTGCACCTTCAATCGGCGCGGGTAGACGTCATGCATTGCGCTTCAGTCAGAATTCTCACAGCGACGGTGTGTATCTTTGCCGCCGTGGTGCAGGCGCAAGCGCAAGGTGCCGCGCCTTCGCCCGCCAAGCCTGAAATGATGGAGAGCTGCCCCGGTCTTGTCGCCGCGCGGCCGCCTTTCGTGACGCCAGCCGCTTTCCGTGTTGCTGCGCTTGAGCGCGGTCAGGCACGTCTGACTTATGTCGGCCATTCGACGTTCCTGATCGAGAGCCCGCAGCTGGTGCGCATCGCGACCGACTACAATGATTACGTTAAGCCGACTGTGTTGCCCGACATTGCGACAATGAACCACGCGCACACCACGCATTACAGCCTGTCGCCCGATCCGGGGATCAAGCATGTGCTGCGCGGGTGGTCCGAAGATCAGAAGCCGGCGCGCATCGATGTCCAGTTCAAGGACGTCCGCGTGCGCAATGTGCCGACAAATATTCGTACCTTTGACGGCGGCACCGAACGGCACGGCAATTCGATTTTCATCTTTGAGGTCGCGAACCTGTGCATCGCGCACCTTGGCCACCTGCACCATACACTCACGCAGCAGCAGCTCAATGAGATCGGCCGGGTCGATGTCGTGCTGGTGCCGGTCGACGGATCCTACACGCTTGATCTTGATGGCATGGTCGAGGTGTTGCACGCGATGAAAGCGCCGCTGATGATCCCAATGCATTATTTCAGTGCTTATACGCTCGACCGTTTCCTGCAACGCGTGCGACAGGAATGGGATGTCGAAGTCGCCGAGATACCATCGCTGGTGGTGTCGAAGGCAAGTCTCCCGGCAAAGCCGAAAGTGCTTGTGCTGCCCGGCCATTAACGGCAGCCATTAACCGCGCCAATTAGCGTAAATAAGAGGAGACTCATCAAATTCCCGCCTCGATTGCCAGTTTATCAACAGGGCCCGTTGACCTGGCGGAACCAATGGTTAGTTGTCGCGTTTCTGATGCGGTTTTTTTGATGGATACTGAGGTTATTTTCATGGTCCAGACTTGGAGCACTTGGAAGCGATTTCCCGATGCGCAAAGCGGCGATCATGTCGAAGCGCCGATCGGCCCCGGAGTCTACGAAGTCCGCCACACCATGACCGGCCGCGTTGTCGCCTTCGGCCACTCGGGCAACGTTGCGAATTCACTTGCCGACCTGAAACTGAATAGCGGCGCTGGCACGTTCGCCCGTCTCTTTCGCAAGCAGCCTCTGGTGTCGCGGGTCTCCGACCTTGAATATCGCACTTGCGCGGCGGCCAGCCGCGCGGAAGCAAAGACGGCCGCGAACCGCCTGATGGGCCTGCGACAGACAGCGTGGCGCCGCCGCATGGATATGGGCTGGGCCGCGCGCCATTAAAGCTAGTTTTCTGCAGCGATTTGAAATGCGGCCGGCCTTGCGCCGGCCGTTTCGCTTCTGGTCCGGCACGCTTCCGGTCCTTCCCGGAGTTCGTATAGAGTCGCTCCGAAATAGGGACTGGACAGCCATGTTGAGTGCGGAGCAGAACGATTTCATCGCCCGGACCGGCGCAGGCACACCGGCGGGTGGCTTGATGCGGCGCTACTGGCAGCCTGCGGCGCTCGTCGACGAGCTTTCGGGCAACCGACCGGTGAAGCCCGTCCGGCTGTTCGGTGAAGACCTGGTGATTTTCAAAGATGACAAAGGCCGCTACGGCCTGATCGGCCGGCGATGTCCGCACCGCGGCACCGATCTCGCATATGGCCGGCTTGAGAATGGCGGCCTGCGTTGCGCCTTCCACGGCTGGCTGTTCGACGTAAACGGCAAGTGTCTTGAGACGCCGGCCGAGCCGGACGACAGCAATCTCTGCGGCAACGTCAAGCAGAAATCTTATCCGGTGGTGGAGAAGAGCGGCATCCTGTTCGCTTATCTCGGACCGGGCGAGCCGCCGGCATTTCCGCATTTCGACTGCTTCATCGCGCCTGACAGCCACACGTTCGCGTTCAAGGGTATGATCGACTGCAACTGGCTGCAGTCTCTCGAGGTCGGGATTGATCCCGTGCACACCTCGTTCCTGCATCGGTTTTTCAGCGACGAAGACCCGAGCCAAGCCTACGGAAAAATGTTCCGCGACACCTCGCGCGACTCAGACATGCCGATGTCGCGAATCATGCGCGAGTTCACGCGCCCGCGCATCGAGGTCGAACCGACCGAATTCGGATTCCGGCTGGTCACGCTGCGGCAGATCAGCGAGGCGAGCACGCATGTGCGCGTGACCAATCT
>DASSSM010000106.1:0-4727 GCA_035708425.1 Pseudolabrys sp. | reverse complement strand
GGACCTGCCAGTGTCGTGACGGCTGCCAACTGCTTTGCGCATATGGAGGACGTGCACGCCATCGTCGACGGTATCGTCGAACTGCTCAAACCGGATGGCGTCTTCATTTCTGAATCGCACTACCTGATTCCTCTGCTCGACACGCTTCAATACGACACGATCTATCACGAGCACCTGCGTTACTATTCGCTTTCCAGCCTCAAATACCTGCTCGAGATGCACGATCTCGAGGTCTTTCACGCAAGACCCATTCCCAGCCATGGCGGCTCCATTCGCGTGTACGCCGCGCGCCCTGGCGCGCATCCGGTTGAGGCAAGCGTCCGGCATATGCTCGCCGAGGAACCGCACGGGCATGCGATGACAAGGCGTCTCGCTGCGTTCAGAAGTGATGTCATTCTTTCCAAACTCAAGTTGCTCTCAATGCTGAGCGAACTGAAAGAAAAAGGTGCGCGCATCGCCGGCATCAGCGCGCCTTCGCGTGCCAGTACGCTGGTCAATTACGTTGGGCTCGACGAAGGGCTGATCGACTATGTTTGCGAGATCGCCGGCTCCCTGAAGATCGGAAAATACATGCCGGGCACGCAGATTCCGGTCGTCGACGAGGCTCGTCTCTTCGAGGAACAGCCCGACTGCGCGATCATCTTTTCCTGGCACATTGCCGACGAGCTCGCACGCAAGCTCAAGGCCAACGGTTTCCGCGGAAAACTGATCAAGCCCCTGCCCGAGCCGCGCGTGCTCTAGGTTTTCGCCGATGGCTATCGATCACGCGCAGGACAAGGACAAGGAAATTGCGTTCTTCGATGCGCATGCCGAGCACGATGCGTATGACGTTTTCACGCCGCAGGCGAACGAACGGATCATCGCGGCATTCGTGCGGCTGAGCGGGCTGCCACGCGGTGCGCGGGTTGCCGATCTTGGTTGCGGCTCCGGTGTGTTTACGGAACTGCTCCGGCGGCAAGGGTTTCAGAGTGTCGGGCTCGATATCAGCCCCAAATTGATAGAGCTCGGCCGCCGCAAATATCCCGGCCTTGAGCTGATCGAAGGCGACGCCGAAAACCTGCCGTTCGAAAACGCAAGCCTTGACGGCGTTCTGCTGAGCGGCCTGGTGCATCATTTTCCGGATCCACGCAGGCTCGCCAGCGAGGTCAGGCGGGTGCTCCGGAGCGGCGGCCGGTTTGTCGCTTTCGATCCCAACCGCATGAACCCGTTCATGTGGCTCTACCGCGACCGCTCATCGCCCTTTTACAGCTCCGTCGGCGTTACCGAGAACGAGCGGCCGATACTCGCCTGGCGTGTTGCAGACATCTTCCGCAATGAAGGCTTTCGCGTCCAAAGCGACTATCTGGCAGGCTTGGCCTATCGCTATGTCGCGTCCGGGCGGGCGCGCGTGCTGCTGCCAGTGTATAATTTCATTGACACGGCAGTATTCAATCTCGGATTCATGAGCCCGTTTCGTCCCTTCGTGCTGACCAGCGGCGAAAAGCCGTGACCGAAAACGCGCGGCCTCGCCTCGACATTGTCATACCCGTCTACAACGAGGGCGCCAATATCGCTACGACGTTGCGTGCAATCGCGCGCGAGGTGAAAACGCCGCATCGCGTGCTGATCTGTTACGACCACGAGGAAGACGACACCCTGCCGGTCATTACGCAAAACCGCGGCGCGCTCGGCGCCATGACGGTCGAGTTCGTCCGCAACCGCGGCCGCGGTGCGCATGGTGCCGTGCTCACTGGATTTGCAGCGAGCGATGCGCCATTCGTGGTGGTGTATCCAGCCGACGATGACTACAACGCTGCCATACTGGACCCGATGGTGGCTGAGGCCGCCAGGGGGTGCGATATCGTTTGCGCCAGCCGCTTCATGGCCGGAGGAAGTATGGTCGGCTGCCCATGGCTGAAGGCTGTCCTCGTCCGCGCCGCAAATTTTACGCTTTATCATCTGGCACGCGTGCCTACCCACGACGCCAGCAACGGTTTCCGCCTTTTTTCGCGCCGCGTCACAGCCGAGATTCCAATCGAGTCGGAGCGCGGCTTCTGTTACAGCATCGAGCTGCTGGTGAAGTGCCATCGTCTCGGCTGGCGGATCGGCGAGGTGCCGGCCCGCTGGTTCGAGCGGGCGCACGGAGCCAGCCGGTTTCAGGTGGTCAAGTGGTTGCCGGATTACCTGCGCTGGTATCGCTACGCTTTTGCCACGAGCTATCTCCGCCGGCCGGCGGAAACCGTTCGCCGCCAGCCTGTGACCTGATTGGGGGCACCAGCAATGTCCTGGCCAAGGATCATAAGCCGCCGCGCGACGCGAGTTTCACCCTGGGTGGAAATCATCGAGCGCGGCGTTGAGTTGAGTACGGGCGGCGCTCCCGAGCTGTATCACGCCATCGCCCAACGCGATTATGTTGCGATCGTCGCGCGCACACCGGACGGAAAGTTTCCGATCGTCCGCCAGTTCCGGCCCGCCGTGGAGAAGTTCACCTGGGAATTGCCTGCGGGCACGATCGAACAAGGCGAGCCGCCTGAGGACTCGTGCCGTCGTGAGCTGCTTGAGGAAACGGGGTATCCGGCGCGCACGATCCACGCGCTCGGCAGCTACGCGCCGTGCACTGCGCGCTTGTCGAACACCATACATTCATTCTTTGTGGAGACCGGTCCACGCTCGGGGAGCGCGGAAGAAGGCATCGAGGTCAAGCTCGTCACGCCGCATGAGCTCGCTTCACTCATTCTTTCGGGCGATTTCACTTTGCAACTGCATGTCGGCGCGCTGCTGCTCGCGGCTTTGCGAGGGCATCTCGATCTTGCTGCGTTCCGGTAGACCCCAGTCCGCACCGCATGGGCGATATCCAACTTTGGAATGCGACGAATCTCGCCTCGACAAATAGCCTGGAACCCTTCTAAAAGAGGGCTTCGCGGGGGCCAGAAAGTAATAAGACATGGACTACAAGGGCTATTTTGCGTCTGCGCTGGGCAAGTTGCGAGACGAGCGTCGTTACCGGGTTTTCGCCGATCTTGAGCGTGTTGCCGGGCGCTTCCCGCACGCAATCTGGCACTCCCCGCAGGGCCAGCGCGACGTCGTCATCTGGTGCTCAAACGACTATCTCGGCATGGCTCAGCACCCCAAGGTGATCGGCGCTATGGTCGAGGCCGCAACCCGCATGGGCACCGGCGCGGGCGGCACGCGCAACATCGCCGGCACCAACCATCCGCTGGTCGAGCTCGAGCGCGAGCTCGCCGACCTGCACAACAAGCCGGCCGCGCTGGTGTTCACGTCTGGCTATGTCTCGAACGAGACTGGCATCTCCACGATCGCAAAGCTGTTGCCGAATTGCCTGATCCTGTCCGATGCGCTCAATCATAATTCCATGATCGAAGGCGTCCGCCAGTCCGGCAGCGAGAAGAAGATCTGGCGCCATAACGACCTTCAGCACCTCGAGGAGCTGCTCAAGGCCGCCGGTCCGGCGCGCCCGAAGCTCATTGTCTTCGAGAGCCTGTATTCCATGGACGGCGACATCGCGCCCGTGCATGCGATCTGCGATCTCGCCGCACGCTACAGCGCGATGACTTACTGCGACGAAGTGCACGCGGTCGGGATGTACGGACCGCGCGGCGGCGGCATCTGCGAGCGCGACAACGCAATGGGACGTGTCGACGTGATCGAGGGCACGCTCGCCAAGGCGTTCGGCTGCCTTGGCGGCTACATCGCAACCAGCGAGGACGTGGTCGATGCGGTGCGCTCCTATGCACCGGGTTTCATCTTCACCACGGCGCTACCGCCCGCAATCTGCGCCGCGGCCTCCGCAGCGATCCGTCATCTCAAGACATCCAGCTGGGAGCGCGAGCGCCACCAGGAACGCGCCGCACGCGTAAAAGCCGTGCTCAATGCGGCGGGTCTGCCGGTGATGCCGAGCACGACACATATTGTGCCGGTTCTCGTGGGCGATCCGGAGAAGTGCAAGGCGGCAAGCGATCTGCTGCTTGCCGAGCACGGCGTCTATATCCAGCCGATCAACTATCCGACCGTGCCGCGCGGGATGGAGCGTCTCCGCGTCACCCCCTCGCCGTATCACGACGACGTGCTGGTCGATGCGCTTGCCGAAGCACTGGTCGACGTCTGGGATCGGCTCGGACTGCGCCGGGGCAAGCAGGCGGCCGCAGCCGAATAAATCCAGCCTGCCTGTCAATCCTGGAATGGCGGCGGTTTTATCGGCCGTTTCGCGCTTTCGCCTGTCGTCTTTTGCGCGCGGGCGCTGTAGCGCGCCAGCAGCGGCATGGTCAGCGACACGAAGAAGATGCGCGTGAGGTGGTGCGCGCCGACGTAGACGGGGTCGAGGCTGAGCGCCAGCGCCAGCAGCATCATGGCGTCGACCGATCCCGGCGCGAAGGCGATCATCACCTCGGCGACACGCAACGACAGCAGGCTGATAAGGATCGCCGCGAAAACTGCGGAAATCGCGACCGCCACGGCAAACGAGCCGAAAGCGGCGGCGACAAAATTCAGCAGCATCCGCGGTGAGGTATTGGCAAAGCGCGAGCCGGTAATAGCGCCCATCGCGACCATCGCCGTGTTTGCAACCCACCACGGCATCACCGCATGGATAAGCCCGCTTCCGTGCAGGATTGCTGAGGTGAGCATGGCGCCGAAGAGCAACCCGCCCGGAAAACGGATGCGGTAGGCGATGATCGCAACGATGGTCGATGCCGCAAGCAGGATGGCCAGCTCGTCGAGCACATCGAGGC
>DASSSM010000105.1:0-6382 GCA_035708425.1 Pseudolabrys sp. | reverse complement strand
TATCGGCCGGACGGAAGGGAAAATTGCCGTAGTTCAGCGCCTTCAGCGTCTTTGACCCCTGAAACAGGCCACAATCGACCAGCAGGCGTCCGGCTCGCGTCTCGAACAGGCAGCAAGAGCCCGTTACGGTGCGGGCTGCTCCACAAAAACGAAGGGTGACGCTCATGCACCGATCTCCTTGCGCAGGGCAGCCGCCAGGACACTGTCGAGGGCGATCGCATTGCTTGGATGCGGCACGCTATCGGTCGACCGCACCGAGCGGATGCCGGCGCGCAAAAATTCAACGGCCAATTCCGGGGCAAACAATGCATGAGTGATGACCGCGTCAATGGTCGTGACCCCGGCGGCCGTGAGTTCCTTGGCACAAGCGATCAAGGTGCCGCCCGAAGATACGATATCGTCGACAAGCAATGCAGGCCGGCCCTTGAACAAGCCGGGGTCAGCGAAGGCAATCTCGACCGAGCGGTCGCCACCACGGCTTTTTCGGGCCACGGAGTGGTCGAGTCCGAGCCGGCCGGCGAGATCGCCGACCCAGGAGCGTGATTCCTCGTCGGGACCTACTACGACCGTTTTGCTGCTTAAAGTCCCGGCACGCAGCACTTCGGCGATAGCGGGCATTGCCGAAAGATCGTCACTCTCAATGTGCGGAAAAACGTCTTTTAAGCTCTTCGTACGATGCAGATGCGCATCGACCGTAATCACGCGATCAAAGCTCCCCGCAAGTAAAGAACCGACAACCTTCTGGCTGATCGCCTCACCCTTATGAAAAGCGGTATCTTGCCGCATGTAGCAAAGATAAGGGGCGACGAGCACCAAGCGGCGCGCACCTTCGCGACGAAATGCTTCGGCCGCGAACAGCAGCGCCAGTAACTTGTCGGCTGGCTGAGCGAGTGGCGCATAGACGAGCGTGGTCTCCGACACGGGCCCTACGGCCACACGCAGCTCGCCGTCGGGAAACCGATGGACTTCGATTGGATGCATGGCCACGCCAAGGCGCGACGCAAGTCGCTGCGCGTGCTCAATTGCTGGCGGCAGCCCATGAACGAATGTCTCGCTCACCGCTTCGCCTCGCGGCCATTCCGATGCGAATCCACGGTGTAGCCGGTGTCGGCAATGGCAGCGGCAACCGCAAGATCGAATTCCGACGCGTCATAGGCATGGATGCGATAGAGCGGCTCGTCTTTCTCGACCCGATCCCCGATCTTTTTGAACACCTTGATACCGGCGCCCTTGTCGATCGGCGCGCCGGCAGTGCGCGCCAGTCGGTTGAGACGAAGGCAGTCAATCGCCTCGACCACGCCATCGTTCCGTGCCCGGATATCCGCCGTCAGGGTGCCGAGATCGGTGCGACATCCTGCTGGCCCCTGCGCGTCAATGATCTTTTGCATCTGCTTGAGCGCCGCGCCGCTCTCGAGCAGCGCGCGCGCCCGTGCATAACCGGTACCGCCGCGCAGTTCCGGATCGTATTCGAGCAGATGCGCCGCCAGCCGCAACGATTTCTCGCGCAGATCGGCCGGCGCCTTCGCATCGTTCGCCAGCACCGCCATGACGTCCTGCGCCTCAAGCACAGGCCCGATGCCGTTGCCGATGGGCTGACGGCCGTCGGTCGTGATCACCTCCACCGCGATCCCGAAGTGGTCGCCGACGAATTCGAACAGCTTGCGCAACCGCATCGCCTCCATTGCCGTCGCCAGTTTGGCGGCGGGCCCGACCGGAAGATCGATTAACAGATGCGTCGACCCCGCAGCGAGTTTCTTCGACATGATCGAAGCCACCATCTGCTCGCGGGTATCGATACTAAGCGGCCGCTCGACCGAGATAAGAATGTCATCGGCCGGTGACAGGTTGACGTGGCCGCCCCAGACCAGACAGCCATGACAGGCATTCACTACTTCCTTCATCTCGCTGACGCCGAGGTCGACGCGGGCAAGCACTTCCATAGTGTCGGCCGTGCCGGCCGGCGACGTTATCGCGCGCGAAGAGGTTTTCGGGATCGTTAGCCCATGCGCTGCAACGATTGGCACGATCACCATGGATGTACGGTTGCCGGGAATGCCGCCGATACAATGCTTGTCGACAATGATCGGCCGCTCCCATTTGAGCTGCGTTCCGGCCTGCGCCATTGCGTGCGACAACGCGAGCAGCTCACCGCTCGTCATGAAGCTCGCCGAGCTGATCAAGAACGCCGCGATCTCCATGTCGGAGTAGCGGTGGTGACTAATGTCGTCGACAATCGCGGTGATCTCGTCCGCGCTCAGCGAGCGGCCATGGATCTTGGCACGCACCGCGTCCAAGCTGTCCGGCGGCGTGGCCGGCGAAACCGTAACCAAACATCCGCCCGGCTCGGCGAACCGGCGGAAAGCGGGTTCGGCGAGACCGATTTCATCGACACCGACCAGGCCATCATCAGTGATCAACAAAGTGGCGAGTAACACTTTCTCTTTGCACCGCAGTTCCACGCGGCTGAAACCACTAAAAACTTCCGGCCGTAGTGCCTGCGAGCGGCGCGAAATCACCACAACGTTCTCGCGACCGGTATCGAGGTTCATGCGCCTGACCTTGAGTTGCGGGCGCGACGGGCTATTTGCATTCATTTCGCAGATCCTCAGTAACGTCTGGAAATTGCATAGCAAATTGGCCGGACTCGGTGTTGATCAGGATCATGACCTCGTTGGTGGCCGAATCTCCGCTTAACGGCCCCTTAAATCGCCGCGCATAGCGTGATTTCGGGGGCCGGCGACCTGTGTCCGCCGGCGTGAAACGGGTCGCGTGATGGCGTCGAAACGGGGACAAGCAGGCGTGCGTCGGGAGCCGGTGTTCGACAAGAGCCCGGAACTGCACGTTTCCGCCGACGATCGGCCCGCGCCGACTGAGGGAAAGCCCACTCCCAAAAGCAGACCGCCGGCGAAACGCCGCAAGGCGCGCGCGCGCAAGTCACGCCCGGCCCGCGGCAAGCGGGCGCTCGTCGTCCGCCTTGCATATTGGACGCTGGTCGTCGGCCTTTGGGTTGCGATCGGCGGCGCAGGGTTCGTTGCCTGGGTCGGCGCACATCTGCCGCCGATCCAGTCGCTGGAGATTCCCAAACGCCCACCATCGATCCAGATCGTCGACTTCCAGGGCCGCGCGCTGGCCCGCCGCGGCGATCTTGCCGGCGCTCCCCTGCCTTTAAAGGAACTGCCGGCCTACGTTCCCAAAGCCTTCATCGCCATCGAAGACCGGCGCTTCTACGAGCATAACGGCGTCGATCCCTTCGGCATCGGCCGCGCCTTGATCGCCAACGTCCTCCACCGCGGCGTTGCCCAAGGTGGTTCGACGATCACGCAGCAGCTCGCAAAAAATCTTTTCCTCACGCAGGAACGCACGATCAATCGCAAACTGCAGGAGGCGTTGCTCGCGATCTGGCTCGAGCGCAAGTTCTCCAAGACGCAGATTCTCGAGCTCTATCTCAACCGGGTTTACTTCGGCTCGGGCGCCTACGGCATCGAACAGGCTTCGCAGCATTATTTCGGAAAGTCGGCGCGCCAGATCACGGTCGCCGAGGCGGCACTGTTGGCGGGGGTCGTGAAATCACCGTCGCGTCTTGCCCCCACACGCAACTTCGACGGCGCCGAAAAGCGCGCAAAGGCCGTGCTCGCCGCCATGGCGGAGCTCAAATTCATATCGCATTCGACCGAGCGCACCGCTTTGGCGCGCCCACCGCGCATCGTGGTGCAGGCGAACACCGGCTCTGTCAACTATGTCGCGGACTGGGTCATGGACGCGCTCAACGACACGCTAGGCCGCGTCGAGCAAGACATCACGGTTCAAACCACCATCGATGCAAATCTCCAGGCCAACGCGGAGAAAGCGCTGACCGACGAGCTTGTGCAGAAGGGCGACAAGAACGGTGTCGGACAGGGTGCGCTCGTGGCGATGACGCCCGATGGCTCCGTTCGGGCGCTGGTCGGCGGCCGCAACTATGCCGATAGCCAGTTCAACCGTGCGGTGTCGGCGAAACGCCAGCCCGGCTCCGCCTTCAAGCCGTTCATTTACCTGACCGCGATCGAGCACGGGCTCACGCCCGACAGTGTGCGTGAGGACCGTCCGATCAACGTCAAAGGCTGGCAACCGGAAAACTACAGCCATGAATATTTCGGGCCGGTGACACTGACGAAGGCACTCGCCCTTTCGCTCAACACCGTTTCGGTGCGCCTGACACTGGAATTCACTCCGCTGGCGGTGATCCGCACCGCCTATCGCCTCGGCATCGCCTCAAAGCTCGAGCCCAATGCCTCGATCGCCCTTGGCACCTCTGAAGTCTCGATGCTGGAGCTTGTCGGCGCTTATGCGACATTCGCCAACGGCGGCTACGCGCTGGTCCCGCATGTCGTCCAGAAGATCACCGCCGCGAATGGCAAGGTGCTCTATGCGCGTAATACGGGCCAACTCGGCCGCATCGTCGAGGCACGTTACGTGGCGATGATGAACCAGATGATGGCCGAGACGCTCACGATCGGCACCGCACACAAGGCGGCATTGCCAGGCTGGCCCGCGGCCGGGAAAACCGGAACGTCGCAGGATTTCCGCGATGCCTGGTTCATCGGTTATACGGCGCATCTCGTGACCGGCGTCTGGCTCGGCAACGATGATGGCACGTCGACAAAGCACGTGACCGGGGGCGGCTTGCCGGTCGAGATCTGGAGCCGGTTCATGCGCGGCGGCCATCAGGGCGTGCCGGTCGCAAGCCTGCCTGGTGCGTCCGGCGGCAGCGGTCTCTTCTCGGGATTGTTCGGCAACGGCTCGCGGCCGGTACCGCCCGCGCCGGTGCAACCTGTTGCCGCCACGCGCGCGGGCACGACTGGAACGGGCGGCCTCGACGGCTGGCTGCTTAACGGCCTCTTCGGCCGCCGTTAATGCTTTGCGGCGCGGGCCCGAAACCCGCGCGTCGCCAGCCAAAGCCCAAGCGTTGCAAACCCCATCGTGGCGACGCCGAGCGCGAGCGGCCAGGCACTTTGTCCGAGGAACCATCCGACCGCTGCCCCGCACACCGCTGCCGCAGTTTGCTGCAAAAATCCGAACAGTGACGATGCTGCCCCGGCCCGTTCCGGAAACGGCGTCATCGCACCGGCTATGCCCTGCGGCAGCACCATGCCGAGGCCGGCCAGATAAACCGCCATCGGAAGAACCAGCGACATGGAGGACATAAGTCCGGACGCAACTGCGGCGACCATCGTCAGCCCCCCGGCAGCGCAGGCGCAACCGCCTAATCCGAGAACCCCATCCAGTCCGAGGCGAATGACAAGCCGGGCGGCAATTGCCGAGCCGGTCATATAGCCGACCGAACCGAGCGCGAATGCGACGCCGAAATCAAACGGCGCGAGTCCATACAGATCCTGCAGCACGAACGCCGATCCGGAAATCCAGGCGAAGAGACCGGCATAGCTCGCCGATGTAATGGAGAGATAAGCAAGGTATGCCGGATTGCGCCCGACGATCCGATACGACCGAAGCATTGACGGAAGCGATACCGGTTCGGCGGCGCGGTTATTCAATGTTTCGGGCAGGAGCGCCCAGACGACTGCAGCGCCGGCAAATCCGGCGCCGACCAAGGCGAGAAATGTCACGCGCCAGCCAAAGGCGGTCTGTATGAGACCGCCAAGAATCGGTGCCAGCACCGGCGCGAGCGCCATCACCGAACCGATCACCGACAATTCGCGCCCGGCATGCGCTCCCGAATAGATGTCGCGCACAATCGCGCGCGTGAGCACGATGCCGCCGGAGCCGCCGAGCGCCTGAAACACGCGCGCGACGATCAGCATCTCGATCGACGTGGACAGGGCGCAGGCAAGGCTCGCCGCGCAGTAGAGCGCAATCGCTCCCATCAATACCGGTTTGCGGCCGTGCCGGTCGGACACGGGGCCATAGATAATCTGACCCGCCGCAAAGCCGATCAGGTACGCGGAAATCGTAAGCTGCACCTGCGCGGAGGAGGCGCCGAGCTGCCGCGCAATGTCCGGCAGTGACGGCAGGTACATGTCGGTCGTGAGCGGCCCGACCGCGCTCAGGCCAGCCAGCAAAGCCGTGAGCGCGAAAGTACCTGGACGCAGCATGAAAGGATGGTTCCAAAAATTTCAGATCACGAATTTTCGTCCAGGCCGTAGCGGTGCAGGTCGGCCCCGTGCGCATCGAGCCAGGCCTTGGCACGCCCCATGTCGGGACAAATCTTCTCAACCAGCCGCCAGAACCGCCGCGAGTGATTCATTTCGACGAGATGGGCGACTTCGTGCATAGCGAGATAGTCGAGCACGAATGACGGCGCAAGAATGAGTCTCCATGAATATGAAAGTACACCGGTCGAGGAGCACGAGCCCCAGCGACTTGATTGATCGCGTACCGAAACGCG